>NZ_JAPDBM010000034.1:0-49849 GCF_027705265.1 Aeromonas sp. QDB11
GAAGGGTACCACCAATCAGCAGTTGGCCACCTCTCGCCATTCATCCATGAGTGTCGCACTTATTATCTGAATTCCCGTAGAACTATTTATGTCATTGAATAATCTATCAATAAGAGTCCAAATCCTGATACCGCTGCTGTTGGCCAGCCTGCTGATGTTGGTGATGATCGCCATCAGTAAACAGGGGCTGGACGAAGCCATCCGTGACATAGATGAGACGACCCAGAGCGTGGTCCAGAACAAGGACGACATTGCCAAACTGATCCACGCCACCTACCGGCTGCGCACCAGCGCCATCTATGGCCTCTACGATGCCAAGCTGTTTGCCGCGCTGCCGGCGAACCTCAACAGCGCCGAGCAGGAGATCAACAGCATCCTAGCTCGTCTGGTGATCCCCGGTGCCGAGCAGGATAACCGTCAGGTCGCTGCCGCCCTGCAGGCCTACCTGGGCCATACTCGCGGCAACATGCTGCCGCTGCTGGCGCAAAAACATCAGGGTGGCGGCGATCCGGTCGCCTACGAGGCGGCCCGCCTCCATTTCCGCGAGCTGGGTGAACAGCTGATCAAGCAGATCGACAGCATGTCTGCCCACATCAACCAGCTGACCCAGCAAGAGCTGGCCGAAGAGCAGGCCCACTATGACGCTACCGTGCTGCGTACCCTGCTGCTCACCGCCGGCACCCTGCTGGCGGCGCTGATCTGCGGCTGGGTGCTCTCCGGTCGTATCGTCAGCCCCATCGCCCAGTTGCAGGAAGTGATGCACGCGGTGGCGCAAGGGCGCTTCAACGTCCGTGCCAAGGCGGAGGGCAACAACGAGCTGACCCGTCTGGCCAAAGATATCAACCTCACCCTGACCCAGCTCGGCAGCACCATAGAGAGCCTGACCGGCATCAGCAACAGCGTCGCCTCCGCCGCCACCGAACTGGCTGCCGTGATGACCCAGTCCGAGGCCAATGCAAGGCAGCAGCACAGCGAGATTGAACAGGTTGCCTCCGCCGTGACCGAGCTATCCAGCACCGCTGACAACGTCAACCACAACGCCGCCATCGCCGATGAGCTGGCGCGGGATGCTAATGGCCGGGTCGAACAGGGGCTCGCGCTCTTTACCGAAAGCATCGCTGCCAACAGCCGGATGGCGGGCAGTCTGGAAGATGCCGCCGCCATCGTGGCCCAGCTCAAATCCCAGTCCGAGCAGATCGGCAAGGTGATTGAAGTGATCCAGGGGATCTCCGAGCAGACCAACCTGCTGGCGCTCAATGCCGCCATCGAAGCGGCCCGTGCCGGTGAAACGGGGCGTGGTTTTGCGGTGGTGGCCGATGAGGTGAGAATGCTGGCCGCCCGCACCCAGGACTCCACCAAGGAGATCCAGACCATCATCGAGCGGCTGCAGAGCCAGTCCCAGTCCGCCAACAACGGCGTGCAGGAGACGCTGGAGATCCTCAGCCATAACCAGCGCCTCTCGGCTCAGGTGCAGGATCTGCTAAGTGGCATTACCGGTGCCGTGCGCCAGATCAACGACGCCAACGCCCAGGTCGCCACCGCCGCCGAGGAGCAGTCCTGCGTCACCGCCGACATCAACCGCAACATCACCAATATTCACGAGATCGTGAGCCAGAGCTCCGCTGGTATCAGCCAGAGCGCCACTGCCAGCAACGAACTCTCGCAGCTCGCCGAGCAGCAGCGCAAGCAGCTTTCCCGATTCCAGCTGTAAGCACAGGAAGTGAACAAGACAAAAAGGCCCGCGAGGGCCTTTTTGATTCACGGGGCAATCCGTTTGTCCCTGTTTTAAACGCTATTTTTTGGCCGTTGGTGCCATAAGGGGCTGGGCTGCCCAGTCAAATATCGGTATGGTAGAGGCACGTTATTCCCCCTCACGTGAGCACACCATGAGCCTGAGATTCAAGAAACCCGCTTTTATCGCCCTGGGGCTCATCGCCCTCATTTCCGCCGCCTGGCTCGACTACTATCTGCCGGAGCACACCATCGCCACCATCACCGGAGTCGAGGTAAAGCGCACCGACAAGGATGGCCCCATCAGCCAGAAGAACCCGGCTGACGGCCCCACCACCGACGTCTACTACATCTATACCGAGCGTCCCGGCGAGAAGATCCGGGTGTTCCGCAATGAAGATACTGAGTGGGGCTGGCCCTTCTACTTCAAGTTCAACGCCGCCGACGTGCAGGCCAAGGCCAAATCGATGGAGTTCGAGAAGCGTCTGGCCATCATTACCTCCTACGGCTGGCGCATCAACATGTTCTCCATGTTCCCCAACGTCACCAAGATTGAGAGCACCGAACCCGATGCCTCCACCTGGAGCTTCTTCCGCTGGTTCTGGTTCGGCCTCTGGGCACTGGTGATGGGCAAAGCGGCCATTGCGACCTGGCGCTACTTCGATCGTCTTGAGGACGAGATATGAGTGAGCCGAGTAAAACCCGCACCAGCTTCTACCGGCGGCTCTACGTGGCCTGGCTGATCAGCCAGGGCACGGATACAGTGCCCGCCATCATGGAAGCGACCGGTATGCCGCGCCGCACTGCGCAAGATACCCTGAGCGCGCTGGCCGAACTCGATATCAGCTGCGCCTTCGAGCAGACCGAGGGGGCTCGCCACCTGCAGGGGCACTACCGTATCAGCGACTGGGGTCCCATCAATCCTGACTGGATTGCAGCCCAACTGCCTCTTATCAAAGAGACGCTGAGTTACCCCTGATCCGGAAGCCTGCCAGCAATAAAATAGAGGGGCCAGCCGACAAGGCTGGCCCCTCTATTTCCAGGCCGATTTCCAGGCCGATGGTGTGGCAGGTCGCCCTACTCGGGCATGGCCGAATCTTCCAGTTCTTCTTCCGACTCCCCTCTGGTGCAATCGATGATGGATCGCTTGGGGTTGTTGGGATCGCGCAGCAGCAGGGGCGCCAACCCCTCGTCATGCTTCTGCTCGTCACTAAACTCGCTGCCGTAGGCGTTGTGAGTCAAGCGGCGGGCGTTGGCGATGGGGGTATCGACAAAGAGAGCGTGCACTTCAAAGCTTGCGGCAGGCACGATAAAGCCGACCACCGGCAGGCCGTGCAGCTCCTCGTGCACCTTGTACCAGGCAAAGCCGTCGCTCACCTTGTCGGGGGTGTAGTTGGCCAGCTGTAGATTGGCGGCTCTGCCCGTCTCATCCACATAGATATCGGTAAACTCGCAGGTCGCCAGCCCCTGCCACATCCGCTCAAATGGCGTCGCACAACCTGTCAGTTGCAACCCGGCCAGCAGCACCACCCCTCTCTTCCACATTCCCCGCCCCTTCTTGCAAAAATGAACCGGTGCTCAGCCAAATGCCCGCAGCCGCGTCACCAACAGATCGATAAAGCCCGGACGATCCAGCCCCAGCAGCACCAGCGCATTGGCTGGCTTGCCGGTCAGACCATAACGATCCACCACCGTCATGCCGCAAGTATGGGTGCCGCCAGTCTCGATATCGACCCGGCACTCGACCCCGTGGAACAGCTCGGGAGCCAGCAACCAGGCAATGGTACAGGGGTCGTGCAGCGGTGCACCAGCAAATCCCCACTTGGGATCCCGGTGGTAGATCATGAAAAAGTCGAGCAGCCCGGCCACGCACTGGGCCACCGGATTGCTGATGGCGCGCACCCGCTCGATATCCTCGTCCATCACCTGCGCCTCATGAGTCACATCGAGGCCACACATGGTGATGGGAATACCCGACTTGAACACCATATCGGCCGCTTGTGGGTCGACATAAATATTGAATTCCGCCGCCGGGGTCCAGTTGCCCGCCCCTGCGGCGCCCCCCATCAATACGATGCGTGCAATCTTGGGTTTGAGCTCGGGATGAGCCGCCAGCAACAGGGCGATATTGGTGAGCGGCCCGGTCGGCACCAGAGTCACCGGCTCCGGGCTCTCGCGCAGGCACCTGGCCATCAATTCAATCCCCGTCATCGCCTGCGGCGCAAAGGCAGGATCCGGCAGTGTGGGGCCATCGAGGCCCGATTCGCCGTGAACGTTGTCGGCGATAATCAGCTCGCGGGCCAGTGGTTTCGGCGCCCCCGCCGCCACAGGAATATCGTCCCGCCCCAGCAAGGTGAGGATGCGCAGGGCATTGTTGAGGGTCTTGTCCGGCGTCTGGTTGCCCGCGCTGGTGGTGACCGCCAGCACCTCAAGTTCAGGGCTGGCCAGCGCCAGAATGAGGGCAATGGCGTCGTCGTGGCCGGGATCACAATCGAGAATAACGGGCAGTGCCATGGAAAGGGTCCTTACAACATAACAGGGAGCCATACCTTAACAAGCAAGCTTCGGATGAACTCGGGAAGGGGTCACAAAACGGGGCCTTGTGGGTGACCCAGGCGGTTTACACGGCACACCGCCTCGCTCAAAGCAGCTCATTATCAAGAGGTTGCATGGCGCATCCCGTTCATTTTCCGAGGCAGCGCACCGCCCATTCGCCCGGCCGCGCCGGTTCGGGTATGATCGCCCCCCTTTTCCAGCCCGTGCGTCCTATGTCTGTTATCGTCGACACCTTTATCGCCCCACCCTGCAGTGCCGCCATCGAGATCCTGTTTGAGGATGATCATCTGCTGCTGATCAACAAGCCGAGCGGCCTGCTGAGCCTGTCGGGAAAGAACCCGCAGAACCTCGACTCGGTGCATTATCGACTGGTACAGGATTACCCCGGCTGTACCCTGGTGCACCGCCTCGACTTCGGCACCTCAGGCATCATGGTGGTGGCCAAAAACAGGGCCATCAATGCCCTGCTGTGCCAGCAGTTCAGCCAGCGGGTAGTGAGCAAGGCCTACAGCGCTCTGCTGTGCGGCCATCTGGCTGACGATGAGGGGGTGATCGATGCCCCCATCGCCAAGGATCCGGCGATTTTCCCGCTGATGAAGATCTGCGCCGCCAGCGGCAAACCCGCCCGCTCCCGCTATCGGGTGATTGAGCGGCTGGCGCAGCAGATGCAGGGTCAGGCTGTGCCACTGACCCGGGTAAGGCTGGTACCGGAGACCGGCCGCACCCATCAACTACGGATCCACTGCCAGCTGCTGGGCCACCCCATTCTCGGCTGCGATCTCTACGGCGGTCTGCTGTCACCTGACTGCGAACAAGCACCGCGGCTGATGTTGCATGCCAGCGAGCTGGATTTTGCACATCCGGTGAGCGGCGAGCCGATGCAGATCCGCTGTGCCGCGCCTTTTTAGGAGCAATCAGTAGAGGCCGTCAGTAGATGGCAATAGACGCGAGTGCGGCGGGAATAGAGAAAGGCGTGACGCGAGAAGACGGGAGAAGAAAAGGGACAAACGGCGGATAAAGATAGGGGCCGCGCTTTCGCAACGGCCCCCACCCCCCACTCTTTGTGGTGCTATCAGATCAGCTTGCGGGCAGCGCCCAGTACGATCTTGATGGCATCAGATTCGGTCTTCGCCATGGTTTCGGCGTTCGGGATTTCCTGCTGGGTACGGTTGACGATAACGCCAGCTACCATACCGGCACGCAGGCCCTGGCTGGTGCACATGGTCAGCAGGGTGGCAGATTCCATCTCATAGTTCAGCACGCCCATGGCTTGCCACTCTTTCATGGAACCCTGGAAACGGCTCACTACGCGGCCGGATACGGTGTCGTAACGCTCCTGACCCGGGTAGAAGGTATCGGAAGAGGCAGTCACACCGATGTGCAGCTTGGAGCCCATCTCTTTGGCAGTGTTGACCAGCGCGGTGGTGCAGTCGAAGTCGGCAACCGCCGGGAACTCCATCGGTGCAAAGTGCAGGCTGGCACCGTCGAGGCGCACGGAACCGGTAGTGACGATCACGTCACCCACGTTCAGGTGCGGCTGGATGGCGCCGGTGGTGCCGATACGCAGGAAGGTGTTGATACCCAGCTGGGCCAGCTCTTCTACCGCGATGGAGGTGGACGGGCCACCGATACCGGTAGAGCAGATGATCACGGCCTTGCCGTCCATCTCGCCGCGCCAGGAAGTGAATTCACGATGGCTGGCCAGGTGCACCGGGTTATCCAGCATCTCTGCGATGCGCTTGACGCGCTCGGGGTCACCGGGGACGATCGCCAGGGTGGCGCCTTGCAGATCCGCTTTCTTCAAACCCAAGTGAAATACATCAGACATAGTGGACTCCTGGTTGCCCCCTGCCAGCATGGTCAGGGCGCAAGTTAAGATGATTCTTTATGATACTTTCAAGCCTTTACCCCCTCTTCGGGGAGGCGCCAACTATGGTCGAAAGCGCTTTCCAATTCCTTGAAGCGCCTCACACTTCCACGCATTGACAGTCACAAAGATCGCGCAAAACGTTTGCTAACCCAATGAAATAATTGACAAACGTTTTTCTGAAAAAGGGTCTCGAACAGGGAAAGTCAAGCCCGGTTCAGCGCTTAATTAACGACTCGTGATCGACCCCGTAAAGTTGTAAACAAGATGCTTTTGTATCCCTTTCGAGATGATAGCCTAGCGGCCAACTACCACTTAATGGCTAACTACAGGAAGTCCATCATGGCTACATTCAAGTTCTATATTCCCGCAATCAACCTGATGGGTGCCGGCTGTCTGCAAGAGGCCGCCGCCGATATCAAGGGTTACGGCTATCGCAAGGCACTGATCGTCACCGACAAGATCCTCAACCAGATTGGCGTGGTCGCCAAGCTCACCACCCTGCTGGCTGAACATGGCATTGAGAGCGTGGTTTTCGATGAAACCAAGCCGAACCCCACCATGACCAACGTCGAAGCGGGTCTGACCATGATCAAGGCCAACGGCTGCGACTGCGTCATTTCGCTCGGTGGTGGCTCACCCCATGACTGCGCCAAGGGTATCGCGCTGGTCGCCGCCAACGGTGGCAACATCAAGGATTACGAAGGGGTGGATCGCTCCGCCAAGCCGCAACTGCCGCTCATCGCCATCAACACCACCGCCGGTACCGCCTCCGAGATGACCCGCTTCTGCATCATCACCGACGAAGCGCGCCAGGTGAAAATGGCCATCATCGACAAGCACGTTACCCCGCTGATGTCGGTCAACGACCCCGAGCTGATGCTGGCCAAGCCAGCCGGTCTGACCGCCGCCACCGGCATGGATGCCCTGACCCACGCCATCGAGGCTTATGTCTCCACCATCGCCACCCCGGTGACCGATGCCAGCGCCGTGATGGCCATCGAACTGATTGCCAAGCACCTGCGCACCGCCGTCAACCAGGGCGATGATCTGCACGCCCGCGAGCAGATGGCCTATGCCCAGTTCCTGGCCGGCATGGCCTTCAACAACGCAAGCCTCGGTTACGTTCACGCCATGGCGCACCAGCTGGGCGGTTTCTACGACCTGCCCCACGGTGTCTGCAACGCCGTGCTGCTGCCCCACGTTCAGGCTTACAACGCCCAGGTGAGCGCGGCTCGTCTGAAGGATGTCGCCCGCTACATGGGTGTGGACGTGAGCGCCATGAACGACGAGCAGGGCGCCGCCGCTGCCATTGCCGCCATCAAGCAGCTGGCGCTGGATGTGAAGATCCCGGCCGGTCTGGAGCAACTCGGCGTCAAGGCCGATGACTTCGATACCCTGGCCAGCAACGCCCTGAAAGATGCCTGCGGCTTCACCAACCCGAAACAGGCCAGCCACGACGAGATCGTCGCCATATTCCGCGCAGCCATGTAATCGCTGCCTGATTGCCAGAAAGGGTCGCAGTGCGACCCTTTTTATTGGCTGATGGATCAATGGCTTTTTACTTCCGTGGAGGGAGTCGGTATGATTTGCCGAGCCAAAAAGACTGTATGGATGATCTGAACTCGATATGCGGATGAAACACCTGATTGCCGCGGCTTTGACCGCCCTCACCCTCTCCGGTTGCAGCCTGGTCTATCGCATTGATATTCCCCAGGGCAACTATGTGGAACAAAAACAGGTCGACAAACTGCGCCAGGGGATGACCCGCGAGCAGGTCAGCTATGTGCTGGGGACCCCCATGCTGCGCGACGGCTTTGACCCCAACACCTGGTACTACCTCTATGAATTCCAGCCGGGCCACGGCGACAAGGAGCGTAAAGAGCTCACCGTCACCTTCGCCAATGACAGGCTGACCACAGTGACGGGTGACTTCCCGCTGCCAGCAGCCTTCAATACCCCGCTCTGATATCTCGCAAAACCGGCCTCGCGCCGGTTTTGTTTTATCCACCCCCCGCGCTATGTATCCTGACCGTTATCCTGCCAGGCAACACTGAGTCATTTCCCCCCATTGCAGCTGCCCGCAAATTGCCTGATGCTGATGAGCAGCCACCATGGCATCAACACCATCGAATGACACAGGGAGAATCCCCATGAGCCGGATCCTGATTGCCGGAGCCAGCGGCCTGATCGGTCGCGAACTGGTGCAGCAACTGCCTGCCGAACATGAACTGACCCTGCTCTGTCGCAAGCCGGGCAAGGAGGCACACCACTGGCTGCCGGTCAATTTTGATTAGCTGGCCAGCGTCACCCTCTCCCGCCCGGTGGATATTGCCTTTTGTGCGCTCGGCACCACCCGCAAGGAGGCGGGCTCTGCCGAGGCGTTTCGCCGGGTCGATCTCGACTATGTGCTCGCCTTTGCCGAACTGGCCCGCCGCCACGGTTGCCAGCGGCTGATCGTGGTCTCGAGCATGGGAGCAAACGCATCGTCTCCGGCTCTCTATCCGCGTACCAAGGGGGAGATGGAGCAGGCCCTGCTGGCCCAATCCTGGCCACGGCTCGCCATCGTGCGCCCCGCCATGTTGCTGGGGGATCGCCAACCGCCGCGCCGCTCGGAGCAGATCTTTCAGGCCATCTATCCGCTGTTTCGGCCGCTGCTGGTGGGCAGGCTCGCCCGTTGGCGCGCCATCGAGGCCCAGCAGGTGGCCCGCGCCATGATCGCCCTCTCGCAACTGCCCGCCGGGTGCGAGATTGTCGAAAATGAGCAACTGCTGACCCTCTGAGCCCGGCCTTTTCCACCGCTTTCGCATACCGTCGTTAAAACAGAAGGGCAAGCCAACCGGCTTGCCCTTCGTTTCTCTGTTGGCGTGATACACCCCAACCACCTCTTGCCACTATTGACTGCCGTCGCTGGTCAGGACGAGCGCCATCAACCACGAATATGGTCGATAAAGGCGTCGATCTGCTCGCGAGTGCAGGCCGGATTCATAAAGACCGCCTTCTCCCCGGCGATGTAGGAGTATTTGCCGCGGGCGTCGTAGTCTGAGTGGGCCACCGCCTCCACCCAGTTGGTGTAGAGCCCCACCTTGCCGCGCCCCTTGAACAGGCTGCGGTGGTAGTCGGTGTTGCGCTGCAAACGGGCCTTGTAGGCGGGATCGCTGGAGCGGGCCAGCTCGAAGGCGAACTCGGCCTCCGGATCGCTCACCCACTCGGGGTTGTAGATCTTGAAGCCGACGCTCGGCCCCTGATTCTCCTGCGCCACCAGCTTGACGTTGCCGAGCTGGCTTAACCGGAAGCGGAAGTAGTTGGCATTTTGCAGGCAGTGGGCCAGCACGGTGCGATACCCCTCGACCCCCATGTAGTTGAGCGCCGCATAGGCACCGAACAGGCCGCTTGCGCCACGGGAGCACTCGATGGTGGATTGCAGGTGGGTCTGGCCCTGAATGTCCCGCTCAAAATAGGAGAAGTTCTCCGGGTCATTCTCCATCGCCTTGAGATCATCCTGCTCCTTGATCATCACCAGACTGGAGGTGTAGGGCACATAGCCCCACTTCTGGAAGTCGACAGTGAACGAATCGGCATATTTGAGCTCGGCAAAGCGCGCCACGTTGCGCTCGATCCCCGCCAGGGTGGCGCTGTTGATGGCGAGCGGGTTGGTGGCAAAGTCGTAATCGAGGAAGAAGATCATCGACCAGCCGATGGCCGCATCGACGTGGATATGGGGCTTGACCGTCACCTCGAACTGCTCGCAGAGGCGATTGCGCAGCTCGAACACGGGTTTCACCTGATCCACCCCGAAGGTGTCGGTGGTGCCCATGGTGAGCATGATGGTGGGTACCACGTGCTTCAGGGCGAAGCAGGCGGTCAGGGTGCGCTCGAGGTGGTCAAGATCGATGTCATTGTTCTCGCCGACCTGAATGCGGATGGTCTTGTTCTCGATATCGACCCCAAGCAGGGAGAGGTTGGTGATATTGGAGTAGTGACCGCCCTGGGAGTTGATAATGCGGTAATCCTGATAGTGGCCGAGCCCCTTGTGCTTGGCCTCCGGCAGGCTTTTGCGAATGCCGAGCAGGTAGCCATAGAGGTTACAGAAGGTGCCCCCCTGGGTGAAGATGCCGGTGGCACGCTCGGGATCATAACCCGCCAGCAGCGCTATCTGGCGCACCACCTTCTTCTCCAGCTCCTCGGCCACCCCGGCATATTCGGAGTAGACCAGATTGGGGTTGGCCAGAATGCCCAGCTGGGCGCCGTAGATGGCGGGATCCGCCGACATGGTGATGACGTTCTCGACGCTGGAGGGGTTCTCCCAATCCTTCGACAGGGCGGCGGCAAACAGCAGCTCGGCCATCGGCTCGCCCGGGGTGCGCATGGTGGCGGGCACCGGCATGGTCTCGCAGAGATCGGCAAGGCGGGCGCGGCCATCTGGCCAGGCGTTCAGACGGGCATCCGGGGCCAGGCCACGGGCCCGAAATTCATTGAGGGTGGCAAAGCCGGGTTCGCGAAAAACCGGCCAGAGATCGGGATTGCGCGAGAAAAAGTTGGCTTTTACGGCTGCAAACCGGTTTGAGAACTCGGGGTGGACGGCGTTGACGCTTTCGTCTTTCAGATAAACTAAGTCACTCATTTTTATACCATTAGTACAGCAAATGTGCGGCCGTTATACCCCTGTGCCAGCGGGGCCGACAGCGACAATATCTAATGGCCTACCCTACTTTTTGTCATGTATCAGCCATGACAAGGGCTGGCAAAAAGGCGCCTTTGGGGCGCCTCTTTGCATTTCGTGATCTCGTTCACATGTTGGCTGACATAGTCCTTACTACCAGACGGCCATCAGCCAGCGTCCCCCTCAACGCAGGGAGGCCAACAGCCACTGGGCAAACTCCATCAGCTCGCTCTGCTGCTGCGGAAAAGCTGCCAGCCAGGGCTGCAGGCGCGCGGCGACCGCCTCCGACCGATAGTCGCAACCCGCCAGCTCGGCCGCCAGCAGATCGAACGGGGCGGGTTCCAGGGTATCGCTGAACAGCTGCGCCCGGGTGATAACCCCCTTCTCCACATCAAAGTGCAGCTCCACGCCGCCCCAGCCAAAGCGCTCCTCCAGCAGATGGCTGAACGCCGGGGCATGGCCATAGTTCCACTCCCAGCTGCGCTGGCGGGCGAAGGGCTCGGCAAAGCCCGGCAGATCCGGCATCTGCGCCGGGGAGATATGCTCGGGTTCGACCCGCGCACCGTAGTGGTGGAAAAACGCCTCGGTAAGCGCCTCGCTCACCTGCTGATGGTCGATCCCCGGCAGCAGTTCGCACAGATTGGCCACCCGGCTGCGCACCGAGCTGATCCCCTTGGCGGCCAGCTTCTTGGGGTCGGGATTGAGGTAGTTGGCGAGGCGACCAAGATCGGCATCCAGCAGCAGGGTGCCGTGGTGGAAACCGCGATCCAGGGTCTCCCGATAGGCTGACCCCGATACCTTGCGCTCCCCGTCCGGGGTGGCCACCAACAGATCGTTGCGACCGGAGGCAAAGGCCTCGATCCCCAACCGCTTGAGCCCGCCCAGCACGATGGCGGTGGAGATGCTCTTGTCATACTCCGGCTTGCCCGCCATGAAGGTGAAGCAGCTGTTGCCAAGGTCGTGGAACACGGCGCCACCACCACTGCTGCGGCGCGCCAGGGTCACGCCATCCTCTTCTATGCGGCGGGTATTGCACTCCTTCCACGGGTTCTGGGCCCGGCCGATCACCACGGTATTGGCGTTGCGCCAGAGGAACAGCACCCGCTGGCCGGGGTCCATCTGGCGGAAGATGCACTCCTCGACAGCCAGATTGAACAGGGGATCGTGAGAGTCGGAGATAAGAAGACGCAAGCGGGACATAACAGGACCTTATCCGGAACAGGGGGCAACATGATAACACTGACGGGGCCACCACTGACCCGTTTCACCTTAACCGGCGCGCAGCAGCATGCATACATTGGCTTCACACCCGACCGTCCCATAAAAGTATCTTTTGATATAACGACACAACTTGACGTGAAACCACGAAAAAAATGCAGTCAAACCACAAAGACAACGATAAAAACGGGAAAAAATGGCTAGAATGCGACCACTTTAATTGGCCATATGGCTCTCTTCTTCGTCACATAACTCGCCAAAAAACAGTATGCGCATATCGAGTGTGATGAATGACACAAAAATGACTTTTAATGTCTCGGACACCCCATTGCAAACGCCTTCACCCCCCTTGCAGGTTACAACGAATTGCTTGAATCTAGCTTAGACACCGCCTCCCGAGAGAACGCTGTATGACGGAGAACACCGACCCCCGCCAGCGCCCCAGCTGTTTCCTGCCGATGCTGGTCAGTATGGTCATCGCCACCCTGATCTCTCCCCCCTTGCGGGCCGAGGAGCAGGTCATCGTGCAACTGCCCTGGCAACATCAATTCCAGTTTGCCGGTTACTACGCGGCCATCGCCAAGGGCTTCTATCAGGATGCCGGTCTGCGGGTCACCCTGCGCGAGGCGAACGACCGGACCGATGTGGTCAGCGAGGTGATCTCGGGAAAGGCCCATTTTGGCATCAGCGGCAGTGACCTGCTGCTGGACCGGGCCGCTGGCCGACCAGTGGTGGTGCTCGCCGCCCTGCTGCAACACTCGCCACTGGTGCTGCTGACGCTGGAGCGGCCCGATATCCGCAACCCGGCGGATCTGGCCAACAAGCGGCTGATGCTGGAGCCTGGCTCCAACGAGCTGTTGACCTATCTGACCCGGCATAACGAGCGCCGTGACTGGGTCACCGTTCCCTATGAGAGAGGACTGCAGGCACTGCTGGCGGGCGAGGTGGATGCCATCAGCGCCTACAGCTCCACCGAACCCTTCTATCTGCAGCAAAAAGGGATCCCCTATCGGGTCTTCAGACCGCGTACCGTCGGCTTCGATTTCTACGGTGACAACCTGTTTACCTCCGAGCGGGAGCTGATCACCCGACAGGATCGGGTATACGCCTTCCAGCAGGCCAGCCTCAAGGGGTGGCGCTATGCGATGGACAACCCCGAAGAGATGATCAACCTGATCATGGATCAGTACCCGAGCGGCGCGGGTCGTGAACAGCTGGCGTTCGAGGCCCGCGAAACCAGAGCGCTGATGCAGCCGGATCTTGTCGAACCGGGTTACATGCAGCAGGAGCGCTGGTTGCAGATCGCCAAAACCTATCTGGAGGCAGGCATGCTCCAGGTGCTGCCCAACCTCGACCACTTTATCTACGACCCGGCGCAAGAGCGGCTGCGCCAGCAGCGCAAGCTGCTCGACAAGAGCGTGGCGGTGGCCATGCTCGTCACCTTTACCCTGATGACTCTGCTCGGCATCTTCTTGCACCTCTATCTGCGGCTGCGTCAGGAGGCGCGGGATCGCCAGCGGCTGACCCGTGAACTGGCCCAGAGCGAACAGCACTACCGCTTCGTGGCGGAGAACAGCGCCGATGTGATCTGGACCATGGATGCCACCAGCTTGCGCTTTCGCTATGTCAGTCCGGCCATCGCCGCCCTGAGCGGCTACGAGGCTCCCGAGCTGTTCGCCATGCCACTCAAGCAACTGCTGCCAGATGCCTCGCGGCAACTGCTGCGCGAGGAGATCTCCGCCACCCTCACCGCCTGGCAACAGGGGGAACACGACCAGACCCGCCGGGTCATCCGCACCCAGTTGCGTCACAAGCATGGCCATCTGGTGGCGACCGAGACCATCACCACGCTCCATGGCAGTGGCGCGGCCCAACCCGAGGCGATCCTGGGCGTCACAAGGGATATCACCGAGCGGGCGGCGCGGGAGGCCATGATGCACCGCCTCGCCTTTTACGACCCCCTCACCGGCCTGCCCAATCGCCGCCTGCTGCAACAACGGCTCAAGGAGCTGCTGGAGCAGGAGGCGCCCCGTCCGCTGGCGCTGATGTTTATCGATCTCGATCACTTCAAGCCGATCAACGACACCTTCGGCCATGAGACCGGGGATATCCTGCTCAATCTGGTGGCCGAACGAATGCGTCACTGTGTGCGGGAGCAGGATCTGGTGGCGCGGCTGGGGGGCGATGAGTTCGTCATCTTGCTGCCCGATACCGGCGATGAAGTGCTGGCGGTGGCCGACAAGCTGCACCGCCAGTTGCGCGATCCGTTCCAGCTGGAGGGGCAGGAGCTGCTTATCTCCAGCAGTATCGGGCTGGCGCTCTATCCGGAGCACGGAGAGGATGCCAAGACCCTGATGCACCAGGCCGATCAGGCGATGTATCAGGCGAAGCATCGCGGCCGTGGCCGGGTCTGCCTCTTTAGCGCAGGGCTTGATCCGGAGCAGGGAGCCCTGCTGTGGCAGCCCGGCCACGAGTGCGGTCACCCGCGCATCGATGCCGAACATCGCCAGCTGTTCGTGCTGACCAACCGGCTGCTTGAACGGGTCAAGGATCAACACGAACACCCGGCCCCGTTTCTGGAGAGTCTGGAGAGCCTGTTCGAGATGGCCCGTCACCACTTCGCCTTTGAAGAGCAGATGCTGGCGGAGATCGACTATCGGGAGCTCGCCAGCCACCGTCAGGATCACCAACGCCTGCTCAACAAGGCAGGTCAGCTGCTGCACGCCGCCAAAGCGGGGACGCTGGGCAACGACGAGCTGCTCAACTTCATCATTCAGGAGCTGGTGGTCGGCCACATGAGTCAGGCGGATCGCCGCTACTTCCCCCTGTTCAGATCTGAGCGCAACCTGCCGGTCGCGGAGGTGGTCGCCTAGTTCCCCCCTGTTCAGATCCGAGCGCAGCGTGCCGATCGCAGAAGGGATCGCCTAGTCCCCCCTGTTCAGGTCCGAGCGCAGCGTGTCGATCGCAGAAGGGATCGCCTAGTCACCCCGCAGGGCAACCACGGGGTCGAGACGCACTGCCCGCAGCGCGGGGGCGACCCCGGCCAGCAGGCCGACCAGCGCGCTGCAACCGAGCGCCAGCAGCAGATAGAGAGGATGGAGGGTGAGCGGCAAGCCGGCCGCCAGCAGGGCAAGCAGCAGCTTGAGCCCGCCGAGCAGGGCCAGCCCCATAGCCCCGCCCAGCAGCGCCAGCACCACGGCTTCGAGCAGAAACAGCAGCAGAATACGGCGCCGCGGGCAACCCAGCGCCATCAGCAAGCCCACCTCGGGGATCCGCTCCTGCTGGGCGATGCTCATGATGCTGAAGATGCCGACCGCCCCGATCAGCAGCGAGATAATGCCAAGCCCGCCAACCGCCAGTTTGATGATGGAGAGGATCTTGTCGAGGCTGGTCAGCATGTCCTGCTGGGAGGTGAGGGTAAAATCCTCGGCGCCGTGGCGGGCGATCAGCACCCGCCGGATCTGGGCCGAGATGTCGGCCTCCGTCTGCCCGGCGCGATAGATGACATCGATCTCCTGCAGCCCCTCCTTGTTGAACAGCGCCTGGGCGTGGGCGGCGGGCAGATAGATCATGTCGTCCAGATCAAAACCGAGAAATTGCCCCTTGGGGGCCAGCACCCCGGCCACCCGAAAGCGGCGATCACCGGCGCGTAGCAGACTACCCGGCGCATCCCCACCGGGGAACAACTCCGCTGCCACCTTGGAGCCCAGCACCGCATAGGCGCGGGGCATGGCACTGTCATCGGCGGGCAGAAAGCGCCCCTGCACCAGGGTGAGGCGCCAGCCGGAGAGCGCCGCCGGGCCGGTGCCCAGAATGGCGGTGCTGCGGGTCAGCCCGCGGCTGCGCACCTCCCCCTGCCCCTGCACCACCGGCAGTGCCGCCTCGATACCTGGCAATCTGGCGAGGGCATCGGCATCCTCCAGCAGCAGGGGACGGCTGCTGGAGAGAATACCGGGCGGGCCGCCTGCGGTTTCGGTCTTGCCCGGCGTCACGGCGATCAAGCGGGTGCCAAATTGGGAGAAGCTGTCGAGCAGATAGAGCCTGAGCCCCTCGCCGATGCCGGTGAGCAGGGTCACCGAGGCGATCCCGATGGCGATACCCAGCGCCGACAGCAGGCTGCGACTGCGCCCCGCCAGCAAGGCGCGCCAGAGCCAGAACAGCAGATCAGCGGCGCGCATCAGCCCCCACTCCATTGCCCGCTGCGCAGGCTACTGACCGGATCTTGCCGTGCCGCCCGGGAGGCGGGCAGCCAGCTAAAAAAGAGCCCGGTCAGCAGGGCCGCCGGTATGGTGCAGAGGGTCGCGAGCAGAGGGACTGCCGCCGGAAAAGCGGGCCACACCAGCCCGGCGAGGGCCACCAGGGCATAGCCCAGGGCTGTGCCAAACAGCGCGCCACCGCCGCTCAGCAGCAGCGCCTCCCATAAAAACAGCTGGCGGATCTGGCGACTGTCGGCCCCCAGCGCCTTGAGCAGACCGATCTCGCCGGTGCGCTGGCGGGTGCTGATCAGCGCCAGATTCATCATCATGATGCCGGAGACCAGCAGGCTGATGGCGCCGATACCGGCAACCGCCAGGGTGAGAGTCGAGAGAATGGTGGAGAAGGTGGCCAGCATGGCGTCACGGCGCACCACGGTCACATCGAGCACCCCGTGGCGCGCCTGCATCAGCTGCTCCAGTCGCTTGACCAGCGGCGGCACGGCCTGCCCCGCCAGCTGCTGGATCAGCAGCCGAAACAGCCCCTCGGTATTGAACAGCCGCATGGCGCTGCCGACCGGGATCAGCGCGGCTTCCGCCATATCCATCCCCAGATTGCTGCTCTGGCTGGTGAAGACCCCCACCACCCGAAAACGGCGATTGTCAAAACGCAGCCACTGGCCGACCGGGTCGGCCTGACCGAACAGCTCCCGGGCCACCTTGGCCCCGAGCAGGACGGCCGGTCGATCCTCTGCGGCATCCCCCGGCAACCAGCGGCCGGAGAGCAGCTCCAGCCCGTGGGTATCGCGCAGCCCGTTGCTGCTGCCAAGCAGCATGGTCTGGCGCAGCCGCGCCCCCTGTTTGGCCTCGGCAAAGCCCATCACCAGCGGTACCAGCCGCACGTTTGGCTGGTGCTGGCCAAGATAGTGCATGTCATCGAGAGTGATCTGCCGCAGGCTGTTGCCGGTGACCGGCGGCAGCCCGCCGGTGGTCTCCTTGCGGCCCGGGAACATCACCAGCAGATCCTTGCCAAGGGAGCTGAACTGGTCGGCCACATAGCGCCTCGCCCCTTCCCCCAGCGCGGTGAGCAGCAGCACCGAAGTGACGCTCAGACTCACCGCCAGGATCAGCACCAGTGCCCGTGAGCGCTGGCGCAGCAGGGCCACGGCGGCAAAGCGGATCACATCGGGCCGACGCATTCAGCCTCCGTCACTATGAGTGCTATCAATGCTATCGGTGCTGATACGGCCATCGTTCATCAGTATCCGCCTGCCCGCTCGTTCACCGAGGCGCGGATCGTGGGTCACCACCACCAGCGTGATCCCTTGCTCCCGGTTGAGCCCCTCCAGCAGGGTAATCACCTCCTCCCCGGAGCGGGAGTCGAGATTGCCGGTGGGCTCGTCAGCCAGGATCAGCCGCGGCGCCATTGCCATGGCACGGGCGATGGCTACCCGCTGACGCTGACCGCCGGAGAGTTCGGCAGGGCGGTGTCCGGCCCGGTTCTCCAGCCCCAACTCCCCCAGCAACTGCTGGCTGCGGCGATGGCGCTCGGCGGGAGCAATCCCGCACAGCATCAGCGGCAGCTCGACGTTTTCACGGGCGGTGAGGCGGGAGATCAAGTGAAACGACTGGAACACGAAACCGATACGATGGCCGCGCAGCTGGGCCAGCGCCGGCTCTGACAGGGTGGCGGTATCCTCCCCTCCCAGCCAGTAGCGCCCCTCGTCGGGCCGATCCAGCAACCCCAGCACATTGAGCAGGGTCGACTTGCCGGATCCCGAGGGGCCCATCACCGCCAGATACTCCCCCTCGGCAACCCGCAGAGAGACGCGATCGAGGGCAGCCACCTCGCTGCCACCCAGAGTAAAGCGACGACTGACGGCATCGAGGCGAATGAGATTACTCATCCGGCTGCTCCGTGGCGGCGCTGAAAGGGCCCTCCCCGACAATCTGTCCGGGCTGGGCCGCCAGCCGATCACCGGCAGCGAGCCCCTCGGCCACCTCAATCCAGTTCCAGTTCTCCACGCCCCAGCGGGGCACCACCCGCACCAGCTTATCCCCTTCCAGCCGCAGCACGCTGCCATCGTCGGCCCGGCTGCTGGCCGCCACCCGTAGCACATCGCTGGCGCGGGTCACTTCGACCTCAAGGTCGGCGCTGTAGCCAATAAGCAGGGGGACATCGGTGGGCAGGGCAGTGAGTGCAGCCTCCACTTCCACGGTACGAGCCTGCTTCTCCAGCTCCTTCACATAGGGGGCGATGCGGGTCACGGTGGCGGCAAAATCGCGCCCGGGCATGGCGTCGAGCAGCACCCGAGCCTGCTGGCCCACCTTGAGGCGGGCGGCATCCACCTCATCGATGGGGGCTGAGACATACAGACAGCGATCGTCGATAAGATCGATAACCGGAGGCATGGCGACCCCAGGTGGTGAGGGGGTCATGTACTCGCCCAGCTTGCTGTTGACCTCCGCCACCACACCGGCAAACGGCGCCAGCAGGCGGCGCTCGCTCAGGCGGGCCTCCACCTGGGCGACCTGCGCCTCGTCGACCCGCTCCTGCTGACGGGATGCGCGGCAGATATAGCGGCGGGTATCGGCCAGATTCTGGGCCTGCTCCGCAAGCGTGCGGGAGGTGAGGTTTTTGGCCAGCAAGGTGGCCAGCCGGTTGGCCTCCCGCTCGTAGTAGGCCGCCTCGCTACAACGCTCCTCGCGCTGGGTCTTGCCAAGGGCCTGCTGGGCACGGGCACGGGCGAGATCGGCACGGATATCATCACTCCAGAGGGTCAGCAGCAAATCCCCCTGTTTCACCCGCTCCCCGGCCTTGACGGCGATCTGCTCCACCACGCCGCCACCGGGCAGACTGAGCCCGGCCCGCTGACACGACTTGATGGTGCCAGCCCGGGTGTTGACCACGGTGACCAGCACATCCCCCCGCCCCACTTCAACCAGCTTGACCGGCGTCGGCAGCGGTCGCCACCACCATGCCACAGCAGCCACCGCTACCACGGCGCCACTTCCCCACCACAACCAACCTCTCTTCATCGCGCATCCTTTCGCTAGTGACTCCCGTCATGAGCGTCGGGAGAGCAGGGCATAATAGAGCAAGGGTATCACCACCAGGGTGAGCAACGTGGAGACCAGGATCCCGAAAATCAGGCTGATGGCCAGTCCGTTGAAGATGGGATCATCGAGGATAAACAGGGCCCCGATCATCGCTGCCAGCGCCGTCAGCATGATGGGTTTGGCCCGCACCTGCGCCGCTTCGATCACCGCCTGCTCGAACGCCACCCCGGCGCTGTGCTGCTGCTCGATAAAGTCCACCAGCAGGATGCTGTTGCGTACGATGATCCCGGCCAGGGCGATCATCCCGATCATCGAGGTGGCGGTGAACTGGGCCCCCAGCAGGGCGTGGCCCGGCATCACCCCGATGAGGGTGAGCGGAATGGGCGCCATGATGATGAGCGGCACCAGATAGGAGCGGAACTGGGCCACCACCAGCAGATAGATGAGGATCATCCCCACCCCGTAGGCTAGCCCCATGTCGCGGAAGGTCTCGTAAGTGATCTTCCACTCCCCGTCCCACAACAGCGCCACCTCTCCCAACTTGTCGGGCTGCTGTACGTAATATTGGGGCAGGTCGATATCGGCACCGGCGGCAAACATGCCGTAGAGCGGGCTGTCGGTATGGCCGCCCATGTCGGCCACTACCATCACCATGGGCTGCATGTTCTTGTGCATGATATAGCTGGGGGCCACCTCATCACGGCGACTCACCAGCTCGGAGACCCGCACCAGCTGGCCGCTCTGGCTGCGCACCTTGAGGGCCAGTACGCCCGCCAGATCCCGTTTGTCACCGGGTGCCAGCTCGATGCGCACTGGCACCGGATACTTGGCGCCGTGCCCCTGCAGCCAACTGGCATCCTGATAACCCACCCCGCCATTGAGGGTGCTCACCAGGTCCCCGAGATCGACTCCGAGCAGGGCCGCCTTGCTACGATCCACCACCAGCCGCCACTTGGGCTGCGGGTCGGTCAGATAGATGTCGACATCCACCAGATCCGCCGTGGCCACAAAACGGGCCTGAACGGCGCGAGCAGCCGCTTCGCGGGCGGCCTGAGTCGGGCCATACACCTCGGCGACGATGGGTGACCAGACCGGCGGGCCGGGGGGCACTTCCACCACTTTGAGGTTGCCCCCTGCCACACTGGCGATGGCCTGCAGCGGTGCCCGGACCGACTGGGCAATCTGGTGGCTGCTGCGATGGCGCTCATGCTTGTCTACCAGATTGACCTGAATATCCCCCACGTTGGCACCGCTGCGAATGAAGTAGTGACGCACCAGCCCGTTGAAGTTGATGGGGGCGGCGGTGCCGGCGTAGATCTGGTAATCCTTCACCTCAGGCACCTTGGCAAGCTCCCGCCCGACCGCCAGCAGGGTGCGCTCGGTCTGCTCCAGCGTCGCCCCCTCCGGCATGTCGAGCACCAGCTGGAATTCCGACTTGTTGTCAAAGGGAAGCATCTTGAGCACTACCCACTGCACCATGGGCATGGCGGTGGCCGCCCCGACCAGCAGCAACACCGCCAGCCAGAGCTTGCGTCTGGCACGTTTGGCGCCATCACCGATCAGGAAAGGGGTCATCAGCCGCTGGAAGACGCCAGCCTTGGCCTCACCGTGGGCGACATGTCCCTCGCTCTTGAGCAGGTGGCTCGCCAGCCAGGGTGAGAAGATAAAGGCCACCAGCAGGGAGATGAGCATCCCCATGCTGGCATTGATGGGGATGGGGCTCATGTAGGGGCCCATCAGCCCGCTGACAAAGGCCATCGGCAGCAGGGCCGCGATGACGGTCAGGGTCGCCAGTATGGTCGGCCCCCCCACCTCGTCCACCGCCCCCGGAATAAGATCCTTGAGCGCCCCCTTGCCCAGGCCACGATGGCGGTGGATGTTCTCCACCACCACGATGGCGTCATCCACCAGAATGCCGATGGAGAAGATCAGTGCAAACAGCGACACCCGGTTGAGGGTAAAGCCCCAGGCCCAGCTGGCAAACAGGGTCAGCGCCAGGGTGATGACGATGGCAACTCCTACCACCAGCGCCTCGCGCCAGCCCATGCTCACCAGTACCAGCAGCACCACCGCTGTGGTGGCAAAAATCAGCTTGCCGATCAGGGTGTTGGATTTGGTCTCGGCGGTGATGCCGTAGTCCCGGGTCACCGTTACCTCGACCCCGGCAGGGATAAGCCGATTTTTGAGACTCTCGACCCGCGCCTCAACCCGCTTGGCCACCTCGACCGCGTTCTGGCCCGGCTGCTTGCCGATGGCCAGCGTCACCGCCGGATAACTGGCCTGCCCCTGCCCCATCCAGCTGCGTTTGGTCGGAGTCTCCTGACCCAGAGAGACACTGGCCACATCCCCCAGATAGACCGGCTTGCCGTCGTGCAGCCCCACTACCAGCTCGCGGGCCTCCTGCTCGCTTTGCAGGAACTGCCCCACCTGCACCTTGATCTCCCGGTTATCTTGCTCGATAGCCTGTGTCGGGCCTACCTGATTGGCGGCGGCAAGTCGCTGACTCAGCTCACCCCAGCTGATGCCGTGGGCGCTGAGTGCCGCCGGATCCGGCATCACCCGCAGCACGGCGCTCTGGCTGCCCAGCGTGTAAATATCGCGGGTACCGGGCAGTCGCTTGAGTTCGGTCTCCAGCTCATGGGCGACCCGGGTCAGCTCGGGGGCCCCCAGTTGCTTGCTCCCCTCTTTGTTCCACTCTTTGCTCCATAAGGTGAGACTGACGATGGGGACATCATCGATCCCCCGGGGTTTCACCAGCGGCTGACCGACTCCGATCCCCTGTGGCAACCAGTCGCGGTTGGAGTCAAGCTGGTTGTTGAGATCGACAATGGCCTGCTCGCGGCTCACCCCCACCTTGAACACCACCACCAGCAGGGCACCATCGGGTTGGGAAAAAGAGTAGAGGGTATCAATTCCCTTTATCTGGGAGACCACCTGCTCGGCAGGGGTGGTAACGAGGGATTCCACCTCTGCCGGCGTGGCTCCCGGGAAGGGGATATAGACATCGGCGAAGGTGACATCGATCTGCGGCTCCTCCTCCTTGGGGGTCACCAATACCGCAAACAGGCCGAGCAAGAGCCCCACCAGCGCCAGCAGCGGGGTGATGGCCGAGCCCTGAAACAGCGCAGCCAGCCGACCGGCAGGCCCCAGCCTCTCCTTGTTGCCGTTCAGCTCGCTACTCATGGGCCAGCTCCTGCTGCCGCGCCCAGGCATCGGGGGCCAGCTTGTCACCGGCTTGCAGCCCGGCCAGGATCTCGCACTGCCCTTCAAAGCAGTGGCCGACCCGCACCGGCGTCAGGGCCCAGCCAGCAGGTTGCTGCAGATAGACGCCGTTGAACTCCCCTTGCCGCAGCAGGGCGCGATCCGGCACCTGCAACACCTGACGCTCACCCTGTTTGAGCTGCACCTTGAGCCACATGCCGGGCAGCACCCCGGCGGTTTGCGGCGGCAGGTCGAGGCGCAACCTGAAGGCGTGGCTCTGGCTGTCGGCATAGTTGAAGCGGGTCAGTTTGACCGGGGTGACAGGCTTGCCATCAGGCAACAGCACCTGCACATCCGCAGGCTCACGAGCCAGCGTCAGGGCGGATTGGGGCAGCTCCACCTCCACCCGCAAGGTGTCGAGGGAGAAGCCGGAGAGCAGCGGGGTACCGGGGGCGACCGTCTCTCCCAGCTCCACCAGCCGCTTGGTCACCACCCCGGCGTAGGGGGCCAGAATGCGGGTATAGCCGTAAGCCTCGCGGGCCTGAGTGAGGGCCGCATCGGCCGCATTGACCTCGGCGCGAGCCGCACGATCGGAGGCCTCGGCATTATCAAGTTGGGCGCGGGTGATCACCCCCTTGGCAATCAGCGCCTGAAAGCGGGCGAGCTGGCGCTCGGCTTCCACCTGCTGGGCCTGCGCCCGGGCCAGCCGCGCCTCGGCCCCCGTGACGGCGGCAAACTGCTCCTTGCCGCTGATCTCCAGCAGCGGCTGCCCCGCCTGCACCTGATCGTTCACATCCACCAGCATGCGGGAGACCCGGCCGCTGGTCTGGGCCGCCACCGTCCCCTGATTGATGGCAGTGACGGTGCCATCCAGCGTCAGCCAGTCGGTCACCGGCTGTGGCGCCACTGTCAGCAAGGACTCTGTCTGCGGGGGCTCTGTCAGTGGGGCAATAGGCTCCCCGTCTGCTGCTAGGGCCCGGCTGGATGTCATGGCCTGCGATGTCATCACCAGCAAAGTGATCCCCAGCAACCGGATCTTTTCCATCATTACTCTCCTTCCCTGGCATCATCAGTCACTGCACGGGATCAGTCGGTATTGGACTGGCGCACCTTACCCTTTCCCCGAGCTGGCGCCTTGGTCAGCACCCTGGCCAGCCCTCTATCAAACAGCAAGATCCCGGCCACCATGGCCGCTATAAACAACAGTATCATGGGCTGTCCGCTGGAAATGAGACTCAGAGCAGGCCCCGGACAGATGCCCACCAACCCCCAGCCGATGCCAAACAGCGCGGCCCCGCCGATCAGGCGGCGATCCAGCCGAGGGGCCGGTACGGCGACGATGGGCTCACCCAACAAGCTCTGGCGGCGGGGTTTCACCAGCAGAAAATAACCCGGCATAAAGACCAGCAAAGCCCCCCCCATCACGAAGGCGAGGCTGGGATCCCAAGCCCCGGCCAGATCGAGAAAACCGGTGACCCGGGCGGGATCCACCATGCCGGAGATGGCCATCCCCAGCCCGAACAGCAGGCCCGCAAACAAACTTGTCAGCAACTTCATGGCGATCAGCCCCTTACAGCAGATGATGAGTGACAAAGACGGTGATAAAGCCAACCGCCATAAAGGTCAGGGTGGCGACAATGGAGCGCAGGGAGAGCCGCCCCATGCCACAGATGCCGTGGCCGCTGGTGCAGCCATTGCCAAGACGGGTACCGATGCCGACCAGCAGACCGGCCAGCAACACCAGCGGCCAGCCGGGCAGACTGGTGAATGCAGGCATGCTGGCCCAACCCAGTGTCAGCGCCAGCCAGGCACCCGCCCCCAGTCCCAGCAAAAACAGCACCCGCCACGGCGCACGGTGTTGCAGCGCACCGGCCAGAATGCCGCTGATCCCGGCAACCCGGCCGTTGAACAACATCAGGATCAGAGCCGACAGCCCTGCCAGCATGCCGCCGCCCAAAGAGAGCAGCCATTGGCTTTCCATCATCAAGATTCCTTATTTTCTGAGTGACAAAAATGGGTTTGCAGCGCCCCCAACACATCGGCGGCCGCCTCGCTCACTAGCGAGTAGTAGATCTGCTGGGAGACCTTACGCGAACGGATCAGGCCGTAGCGCTTCAATACCGAAAGTTGCTGGGAGAAGGCCGACTGCCCGAGTTGGCTGTGGGCCAGCAGCTCCCCGACCCCCTTCTCCCCCTCCACCAGCTGGCAGAGCACCATCAGGCGTTCAGGATGAGCCAACGCCTTGAGCAGGGAGGCGGCGGCTGTCGCATGTCTGTTCATCTCGTCGAATTGGCTCATAAGCGTAAATTAGCAATTGCTGATATTTGTTCTATTGTATAAAACAACACTAAATTAGCAATATCTAAAGTAGATAGGGAGAAAGACCATGACAGTAGATAACGGCGTCAGAATCGTCGCGGGTTGCATGTTGCTGCTCTCGCTGATCCTTACCACCTGGGTTCATCCGGGCTTTGTCTGGTTGAGCGCCTTTGTCGGGGTCAACCTGATCCAGAGCGCCTTCACCGGTTTCTGCCCGGCCGCGATGATCCTCAAACGGCTGGGGTTGAAATAGGGTCACGGGTGACGGTGGGGAGAGCAGAAGATGGAACGAGGGCGGTGATGATGCTCACCGCTCTTTCATCGTCCTTGTAGTAGCCAGCCGACCCCGATTATTGACAAACTTGTATCTAAATGTTGCTGAAAGGGAGTTGAGGCTTTACCTCACCGCTCTGGATGAGTACCATTTCGCCGTTCTTAACACAGCGGAGACCATCAGTGGGCAACTCATCAAGTGACAGATGTCTGCCGACCCTTATCGTCGGCACCCCGGTCGCGAGCTAGCCGCAGATTTCCTCTGCCGCAACTCGCAACCCTGCGAGAAGCGGAAATCCACTCCCCTCTTCTCCCTTTTTACACTTGACGTCTGGCAACCAGTGGCCAACCGCCATGGTCGCCATGCCTGCATAGTTTCTGCTTCCCACAAGGAGGCTGCTATGCGTTTTATCTCAATCAAACCGGCTGCGGATCGCGCGGTCGCAACAGGTTCTGTTGCAACCCGGGCTCACCCCCTGCTGAGCAAGCTCGGCCGTGGCATGTTGCCACGCTGGCTGGGCGGCAAACAGCATCAGCACCACTACCGGCTGCAGATCCGCTGCGAGGATCGCGCCGATATGGAGCAGGTGCTGGATCTGGTGAACCACACCCTGCAACCGGCGGGGCTGCAACCGATGCAATCGATGAAGCCGGGTCGCGGCGGCGGGCGTGAGCTGGTGCTCAACCTGCAGTGCACCCCGCCCCAGCGACGCTATCTGGTGCAGTTTGTTCATCAGGTCGGAGTAGCACATCCGGTGCGCTGGCAACTGCGCCCACGCATCGACTGCGATCCCGAACTCAACTGACCGCACACCTGCGTTAACCACAGTGAAAGGGGCCAGCCACGCTGGCCCCCTTGTCGTGAGCAACAGCTTGCTCTGCGGCTGATCGGATAGCCGATACGCCGTTCATGCTCGCATCCATGTTCGAACCTATGTTCGCGCCCATGCTCGGCTCGCCCCTAGGTGCCCGAGAGTCGGTGCGCTGTGTTGTGTTTCTGCTGGCCATCCGCGCAATCATCCCCTGATCCATCCGCCTCCCGGCGTTTCATCATGGATTGCGCCAAGCCAGCACTTATCAGAAGGAGTACGCCATGAAGATGTGGCAACAAATTGACATGATCTCCCTGCTCGACACTCTGGCCAGCCTGCTGCTCGCCTTTGTGCTTGGCAGTCTGGTCGGGCTGGAGCGCCAATACCGCCAACGTACCGCGGGCCTTCGCACCAACGTGCTGGTCGCCGTGGGGGCCGCCCTGTTCGTCAGTCTGGCCCAGCGCATCTATGACCTGCACGGCGGCAACTACAACGTGGTCCATGTGGTGGCCTATATCGTCTCCGGCATCGGCTTTCTCGGCGCAGGTGTCATCATGCGCGAGTCGGGCAATATCCGCGGCATCAACACCGCCGCCACCCTCTGGGGCGTGGCGGCGGTAGGCGCCGCCTGTGGTGCTGGACTCGCCATGGAGGCAATTCTGGGGGCCCTGTTCGTGCTGGCCGCCAACACCCTGCTGCGGCCATTGGTCAATCAGATCAACCGCCGCCCGGTGGACAATACCGACACCGAAGTGACCTACAAGGTGACGGCCTTGACCCAGCGTGAACATCAAAAAGAGGTGCTGCACTGGCTCGAAGAGATGCTGGAGCAGGCCAACTACCCCTTGAGCGAACTCGATATCGAGCCGTTCGGGGTGCGGGATCTGGAGATCTCGGCGGTGCTGCTCGCCACCTCCATTGATGGCGACGAGCTCGACGCCTTGATGCAAAAACTGGCCATCCACCCCCATATCAAGCAAGTGTTCTGGCGCGCCAGCACCACGGATTGAGCTCTCGGTCAGAGGAATGGTGCCATCCACCAACAGCAAAAAGCCCCGCCAGCAATGGCGGGGCTTTCTCATATGGGATGGGTGAAGTGTGACTAACGGCGGCTGCGCCAGCGCACCCTGGGGGTGATCACCTGGGCGGTCTGTGCGGGAGGATTGCCCGCTATCAGTTGCTGCATCAGCTCGAAAGCGGCGAGAGCCAGCGCCGGACAATCCTGCGCCACCGAGTCGATGCGCATGGGAATGCAGTCGAGCAGGTCGTGATCATCGAAGGTACACAACCGCATACCCGTCTCCATCAATCCCGCCTCGTTGAGGTAGCGCAGTACCCCTTCCAGCAGGGTAAAGGAGGCGGTAAAGAGCCCCCTAGGAGGCGCTCCCAGCTCGGCCACCAGCTCGGCCATCAGCTGATAACCGGAGCTCGGCTGATAGTCGCGATGACGCACCCGGGCGGCATCGGCTTCAAAACCGGCACGATGGAGCCCCAGCTCATAGCCCGCCAGCCGGTGACGGCTGGGGGAGAGATCCAGCAGGCCACCGAAGTAGTAGATCTCCTCGCCGCACTCGCTGGCCATGTCCCGCACCAGCTCGGCGGTCGCCTTGCAGGCATCGGAGATCACCATGGGCAGGCGCGACTCGCCGATGTGGCGGTCGAGCTGCACCACCGGCAGGCGGTCGTGGATGCGGGCATAGATGTCATCGCTGTGGCCGCTGGAGGCGACAATCAGCCCATCCACCTGACGGCTGATGAGGTTGTCCACCACCCGCTGCTCGAGGGCGGGATCATCCTCGGAGCAGGCGATCAGCAGCTGGATACCCGCCTCCCGGCAGTGGGCCTCGAGGGCACGGGCAATGCGGGCAAAACCGAAGTTGGTGAGATCGGGGATCACCAGCCCCCAGGTGTAGCTGCGGGTCTCGCGCAGGGAGCGGGCATGAAAGCTCGGCAGGTAGTGACACTCCTCCGCCACCGCCTGAATGCGCTTGCGGGTATCGTCGGCAATGCGGTACTCCGCACTCTTCCCGTTGAGCACCAGACTGGCGGTCGCCTTGGACACCCCCGCCAGTTCGGCGATCTGGGCAATCGTGATCCGTTTCTTCTTCTCCACCTGGCCTCCCGGCTGACTAGAACCGGGCTATTGTACTAGGCACGCCGACAGCGGCCAGTGATTGAGGCAAATTTTGCAGCCATCATCGCCGTTGCCTGATGAAAGTTGCGGCTTGTCCCCGGGGAAGTAGCGCGCCGACAGGCTGTTTCGCCCCTCATCGATGAAACACTCCAGACTGGAGCGATCGCACAGGACGGTGATCCGCCCGCCAGCCCATGGGCTGCTGCGGGTCTCCCACGTCCCGCTCTGCCAGTTCTGGCGCCGCAAGGTGATGCGGTCCGGCTGCCACACCAGCTCGGCCACGGCACCGAACCAGAGACTCCCCTCACCACACAGATCCAGATCGAGCCAGGCCGAGTCGATGGCCAGCCCCGAAAACTCGCCAAGCGTCCCCTCGAAACGGGTCAGCTCTCCCTTGAGCGCCGCAAGCTCCGCCACCGGCCGCTGGCAGAGCCACTCATCCTGCCAGAACAGCTCCCGCGGGCAGCTCATCTGGTGGATCCAGCCGTAAGCGACAGTGGGCTGGCTCATCTCGTTCTCCTCCGGCAGACCCAGCCAGCCAAACAAGAGGCGGCGACCCTGAGTGTCCAGGGTAGTTTGCGGCGCATAGAACTCGAAGCCCCGATCCAGCTCGTGGAAAGCCCCGTGCTCGAAGCGCTCGCCGTCGAAGTTGCCAGAAAGCCAGCCGCACTGGTAGAGGTTGCGATAATCCTCACCCACCGGGGCAATCCCCTGCGGGCAGCTGATCAGCACATGGCGCTCCCCCAGCGGGAAGAGATCCGGGCACTCCCACATATAGCCAAACTCACCCAGCCCCCCTCGCCCGCTACCGGCGATGGGGCCCACCCGCTGCCAGCTTTGCAGGGTGTCACCGCGATAGAGCAGCACTTCGCCCTTGTCATCCAGGGTGCGGGCCCCCAGCACCATCAGCCACTGCTGGCCGTCGTGCCACACCTTGGGGTCGCGCACGTGGCCGCTGTAGCCTGCGGGCAGATCCAGCACAGGCCCCAGCTTGGCAAAACCACCCTCACCGTCGGCCCGGGCCAGACACTGATAGGCGGTGCGGCTGCCATCCGGGTATTTGACATTGCCGGTGTAGATAAGAGTCAGGCGCCCCTGCTCGTCGCTCACCGCCGAGCCCGAATAGCAGCCGTGGCTCTCATAGGCTTCGGTGGGCAATAGCGCCACCGGCTCGTGCTGCCAATGCAGCAGATCGGTGGAGGTGACATGGCCCCAGCCCTTGTTGCGGTGCTCGCAGCCCAGCGGATTCCACTGGTAGAAAAGGTGGTAGCGCCCGTCGTGCTCGATAAAACCGTTGGGATCGTTAAGCAGCCCCACCGGGGCTGCCAGATGCCAGCGAGGCCGATGGGGATCGGCCGCCGCCTTGAGCTGTCCGGCCAGCAGCGACCGGACAATCTGGTTGAGAAGATCGCTTTCCTTCATCACTCCACCTTGTACTTGAGCAGGTAGGATGCGGCGAAGGCGGCGCCAAAGGCGATCACCAACCCGATGATGTAATGAATAAGGCTCATGGGCTGGACGATGGCCATGCCGGGAATACCGGTCAGCCCCACCGCCGTCATTCCCACCTTGGCCGCCACCACGTAGGCGCCGCCGCAGGCCCCGCCAAACAGACCGGCGAGGAAGGGTTTGATGTAGCGCAGGTTGACGCCAAAGATCGCCGCTTCGGTGATACCCAGCAGGCAGGACATGGCCGCCGGCACGGTAATGGCCTTGATCTTCACATCGCGGGTCTTGAAGTAGACCGCGAGGCAAGCCCCGCCCTGCGCCACGTTGGCCATGGCCCAGATGGGCAGCAGGAAGTTGACGCCAATTTGCGGAT
The DNA here is from genome assembly GCF_027705265.1 of Aeromonas sp. QDB11. Taxonomy (NCBI): domain Bacteria; kingdom Pseudomonadati; phylum Pseudomonadota; class Gammaproteobacteria; order Aeromonadales; family Aeromonadaceae; genus Aeromonas; species Aeromonas sp. QDB11. The sequence continues at coordinate 29,850 of NZ_JAPDBM010000034.1, forward strand.
TGGCCAGCAGCCCAGCCTCGATGGCGTGGAAGCTGTGATGGATGCCGGTGATGACGATCAGCGAATAGGTGCCGCCAAACACCAGGCCCGCCAGCCAGCCCGCCTGCTCATAGAGGGCGCTCAGACCGAACGAGATGCCATCCCCCAACACCCGACCCGACGGGCCGATGAAGAGCAGCGCCACGAAGCCGGTGATGATGACGGTGAGAAACGGCGTGAGGATCAGATCCAGCGCGTCCGGAATGCGCTTGCGCAGCTGTTTCTCCAGATGGGACATAAACCAGACCGCCAGCAGCACCGGGAAGACGGTGCCCTGATAGCCGATCATAGCCACGTCGAGCCCGAAGAAATCCATGGTCTTGAAGCCACCGGCCACGCCCCAGGCGTTGGTCAGTGCCGGATGGGTGAGAATGCCGCCGAGGGTCGCGCCGAGGTACGGATTGCCGCCAAACTCCCGCGCCGCCGTAAAGCCGATCAGGATCGGCAGTATGATAAAGGCCGCCGAGCTGAACATGTCGAGCATCACAAACAGAGCGCTGTCGGCATTGACCCAGCCGTAGGTGCGCACCATGCCGAGCAGCCCCATCAGCAGGCCCGAGGCCACGATGGCCGGAATGATCGGCACGAAGATGTTGGAGAGCGTTCGCGCCAGCCGCTGGGCCACGTTGAGCTTGGCCGTCGCCATGTCGGTCAGCTCCGCCTTGCTGGCCATGCCGGTGCCGGTCAGCGCCACGAACTCGGCATAGACCTTGTTGACCAGACCGGTGCCGAAGATCACCTGAATTTGACCCGCGTTGCTAAAGCACCCCTTGACCCCCTCCAGCTTGTCGATGGCGGCCTTGTTCACCTTGCTGTCATCGGCCAGCACCAGCCGCAGCCGGGTGGCGCAGTGGGCGGCGCTGACGATATTCTCCTTGCCCCCGAGCAGGGGCACCAGATCCTTGGCTATCGCACTGATATTCATATTCTTCCTCTTATGACCCGCCACGCTGGCAGGCCCTTGTCACATGAGAGTAGGGGCTGTCGAGCCGGGCTTCTAGCCGCAGATCAACAGCCGCTTGTGTCTGATCGCAAAAATTCATCCAGTTCGGTGCGGGTCGGCAGCGCCGTCATCGCCCCCTTGGCAGTGGTGGCGAGCGCCCCGCAGCCGTGGGCCTGCGCCAGGATGGCGGGCAGCTCGGCCAGAGTGGGCAGCGACGAACGCCCGGCCAGCGCCGCCAGTAGCCCGGCGACGAAGGCATCCCCCGCCCCCGTGGTGTCGAGCGGAGTCACTTTCTGCCCCACCCACTCCAGCAGCTCGCCACCCAAACGGGCCACCACACCGGCCGCCCCCCGGGTCACCAGCACCAGTGCCGGGCCAGAGAGCGTCGCGAGCCCGGCGGCCAGATCATCCTCGCCGCTCAGCAGTTGCAGCTCCTCCACCGAGAGCTTGACCACATCCGCCAGCACGATGGCTTCGCGTACCAGCGGCAGCATCTCGGCGGGGTTGCCCCACACCTCCGGGCGTAGGTTGGGGTCAAAGCAGACCCGCCCGCCTGCCGCCTTGATGGCGGCCATGGCCTGCAGGCAGCTGGTGCGCACCGGCTCGTTGGCGAGCGCAATCGAGCAGGTGAGCAGCCACTGACCGGCATTAAAGCGGGGCAACTCATTTGGGGTGAGGAACTGGTCAGCGCTGGGGCGCACCATAAAGGTGAAGCTGCGCTCCCCCTCGTCATCCAGTGCCACTAGCACAGTGCTGGTACGATGGTCAGGATCGAACCGCAGCGCGGCGATATCCACCCCCTCCCCGCGCAGGGTGTCTGCCATAAAGCGGCCGAACGGATCGGCACCGACCCGGCCGATAAAGGCCGCATCGCCACCAAGCCGTGCCACGCCAACCGCCACATTGGCGGGTGCGCCACCCGGACACTTGAGGTAGTGCAATGCCCCTTCCGGGATCAAGTCCACCACCGCATCCCCCATTACCCACACACGATTCGTCACCTTGCTACTCCACTGCTGCATCGGATCCACGGTCAAACCCGAACTCTGTTCTGTTGGCTGGCATTATCAGCTAAACCGTTTTAGCCAACCAACAGATCTCGGCACCGGCTGCCATTTTTGTGATCGGGATAACGAACTAGAACCAGGTTTCCATCTGTACGCCAAAGTTCCACTCGCCACCGGCGGTGAAGTTGCTCTGGCCCATGGCATCGTCGCTGGCATAGTTGTCGAGCTCGGAGGACCAGTCCATCCAGGTGGCGAACACCCGCAGCTCGGGCCGCTCGAAGAAGCCGGCGGTCTGCGCCTTGAAGGTGGGGGCGAAGGTGAGCTTGGTGAAGTTGCCGTTCACCGCCTGGCGACCCTTGTAACCCTTGGGGTCGAGATCCATGTACTGCCAGGCCGCCTCGTAGACCAGCTCGACGTTCTGGCTCAGCACCTGCGCCACTCGGGTATTGAAGGTGAGCCAGCGGTACTCGTCCCCTTTCACGTAGCGATCCTGACTCTGCTCGGCCAGCAGGGCCGGGGCAAAACGCCAGCGGGGCCCAAGATCGGTGGCGCCAAACACGGCGACCCGCACTGCATCGGCATCCGGCAGCAGCTCGCTGTCAGAGCCCAGCCCCTTGAGCTCGGCACCCAGACCATGACCGTACAGCACCGCCGCCTTGGCAAAACCGGGGTTGATGCCAAAGAAGCTCTCGCCGTGGTAGGCCAGCAGGGTGTGGGCCCCCTTGTCCGCCGCCTCGCTGCCTGCTCCCTTGTCATTGATGCGGGCGTCATTGTCCTTGGCCGAGAGACCGTTCACCATCCACTGCCAGTTGCCGACGCGGTTGTTCATGGTGAGGATGTAGCTCTCGATATCGGAGAGACCGCTGGCGCTGATGTCGCCGTAATCCCGGCCATAAAGAGAGAAGTTGGCCTTCCAGCTGTCGGCCAGCTGCACGTCGTAGACGCCGCCGCCGGTACCGGCCAGGAACACCACGTCAGAATCGAGCCAATGGATGTCGAAGTTGTCGCGGTCAAAGCGCTTGCCCGCCCACAGCACCGCATTCTTGAAGGGGCCGTCGAAGCTCGCCAGATTGCCGATCTCGGCAAACACCTGACGGGTATTGAGGCTCGAATCGCTGGCGGTCCAGTCGTTGCTGGTCTCCACCCCGTCTGCCAGCATCAGCTTGTAGCGGGCCCAGCTGCCATCCTCGAAGGTCTGGGTTTTCAGCAAGTTGGCTTCCATGTAGGTGTCATCCTCGTTGCCAAGGCGACCGACAGCTCCGCCCACCGAACCGGCTGGCGTGAGGTAGGGGCCGCCGCGGCCGCCGTTGCCATTGCTGTTGACCAACAGGCCCGAGCGGGCATAGCCGTGAAACTCGAAACCCTGGGCACCAGCGGTCTTCTCATCCACCTTCTGGCTGCGGTTGTTGGCCACCTGCGCCTGCTCGCTGGCGGCGCTCGCCTTCACTTCCGCCTGACTGGCACGGCTCTCTGCCGCCTCGGCTCTCGCTTCGGCCGCCTGTACCCGCGCCTCCAGCGCCGCCAGTCTGGCCTCGACACTCTCACCTGCGACACTCGCCTGCGCCGCCCATAGCGGGCTGCTCATCCCCAATCCCAGCGCTACCGCCAGCGCCAACTTGCTCTTGAACATCATCATCTTCCTCACCTGTCATCTGTAGCCCGAACGGGCGCTGTTGTTATCGACAGCCAGAGCATAGCTAAACCGCTTTAGCTAACTCAATATGACAACTAAACCGTTTCAGCAACAGTGTGAGCGGGATAACATTTGTACAGCAGGAATTGGCGGGAGTTGTGAGGAGGATCCCTCATCAGGATCCACTCAATAAGGCGGATCCTGGCTAAACGGCGGGCAAAAAAAGAGCCGGCACAAGGCCGGCTCTGTTTATTCGGGTCGCTGAAATCAGCTGGTCAGATCGTCGAAGAAGCGTTTCACCCCTTCGAAGAAGCCTTCCGATTTCGGCTTGTGGGTCTTGGCAGCGGCACCGCTGAACGACTCGTCCAGCTGGCGCAACAGCTCTTTCTGCTGCTCGGTGAGGTTGACCGGAGTCTCGATCACCACCTTGCACATCAGATCCCCTACCTGGCCGGAGCGCACTGACTTCACGCCCTTGCCGCGCATGCGGAACATCTTGCCGGTCTGGGTCTCCGGAGTGACCTTGAGCTTGACGCGGCCATCCAGGGTCGGCACTTCAATCTCGCCACCGAGGGCAGCAGCGGTGAAGCTGATGGGCACTTCGCAGTAGAGGTTGTTGCCATCACGCACGAAGATCTCGTGCTCTTTGACGTGTACCTGTACGTAGAGATCCCCTGCCGGTGCCCCTGCTTCCCCCGCTTCCCCTTCGCCGGAGAGACGGATGCGATCGCCGGTATCGACGCCCGCCGGAATTTTCACCGACAGGGTCTTGGTGCGCTGGTAGCGACCTTCACCGTGGCACTTGCGGCACGGATCCTTGATGATCTTGCCGCGACCGTGACAGTGCGGGCACGCCTGCTGCACCGCGAAGAAGCCCTGACGCATCTGCACCTGGCCGGAGCCGTGGCAGGTCGGGCAGGTCTGGGCACTGCTGCCGGTGTGGGCACCGGAGCCGTTACAGACTTCGCAGTGAACCAGGGTCGGCACCTTGATCTCCTTGGAGACCCCGCGTACCGCCTCTTCCAGCGTCAGCTCCATGGTGTAACGCAGGTCGGAGCCACGGGCCGGGCCACGACGGGCACCACCACGGCCACCGCCGAAGATGTCACCGAATACGTCACCAAACATGTCGGCGAAGTCGGCATTGCCGCCAAAGCCGCCGTGGCCACCGCCACCCTGGCTCGGGTCAACACCGGCATGGCCGTACTGGTCGTATCGGGCACGCAGGTTGGCATCGGTCAGGACCTCGTAGGCTTCCTTGACCTCTTTGAACTTCTCTTCGGATGCGGCATCACCCTGGTTACGGTCCGGGTGATACTTCATGGCCAGGCGCTTGTACGCCTTCTTGATCTCGCGATCGTCGGCATCTTTCGCCACACCCAGTACTTCGTAGAAATCGCGCTTCGACATACTCATCCTGTGGTTACGCAGACGGGCGTTGGTTACCCAACGCCCGTGAATTCATTGACCAAGCCGATGGGCGAAGCGGACTTCGCCCATCTGGGTAGGGCTTACTTCTTGTCGTCTTTCACTTCTTCGAACTCGGCGTCGACCACGTCGTCGTCAGCCTTGGCAGAAGAGGAGGACTGACCGGCATCAGCACCGGCTGCGCCCTGGGCCTGAGCCTGCTGCTGGGCAATTTCCATCAGCTTCTGGGACGCTTCCAGCAGAGCCTGCTGTTTGGCTTCGATGGCAGCCTTGTCGTCACCCTTGAGGGCCGCTTCCAGCTCGCTCACCGCGGCTTCGATCTTGCTCTTCTCGTCGGCAGGCAGGGCTTCACCGGCTTCGGTGATCTGCTTGCGGACGGAGTGGACCAGACCATCAGCCTGGTTGCGGGCATGCACCAGCTCTTCGAACTTTTTGTCCTCGGCCGCGTTGGCTTCGGCTTCGCGTACCATGCGCTCGATCTCGTCATCAGACAGACCAGAGGAAGCCTGGATAGTGATCTTCTGCTCTTTGTTGGTCTCTTTGTCTTTCGCAGAGACGTGCAGGATACCGTTGGCATCGATGTCGAAGGTCACTTCGATCTGCGGCAGACCGCGCGGTGCCGGACGGATGCCTTCCAGGTTGAACTGGCCCAGAGACTTGTTGTCGCTGGCGCGCTTGCGCTCACCCTGCAGCACGTGAATGGTCACGGCAGACTGGTTGTCTTCGGCTGTGGAGAACACCTGGGACTTCTTGGTCGGGATGGTGGTGTTCTTCTCGATCAGCGCAGTCATCACGCTACCCATGGTTTCGATACCCAGGGAGAGCGGGGTGACGTCCAGCAGCAGTACGTCGGTCTTGTCACCGGACAGTACGGCACCCTGGATGGCAGCACCCATGGCCACGGCTTCGTCCGGGTTGACGTCTTTACGCGGCTCTTTGCCAAAGAACTCGGCAACGGTCTTCTGAACCAGCGGCATACGGGTCTGACCACCAACCAGGATCACGTCGTCGATCTCGCCAACTGCCAGACCGGAGTCTTTCAGGGCGACACGAACCGGCTCCAGAGAGTCCTTCACCATGTCTTCTACCAGGGATTCCAGCTTGGCGCGGGTCACCTTGATGTTCATGTGCTTCGGACCGGTGGCATCTGCAGTGATGTACGGCAGGTTGACGTCAGTCTGCTGGGCAGAAGAGAGCTCGATCTTGGCTTTCTCGGCGGCATCTTTCAGACGCTGCAGAGCCAGCTGGTCGTTACGCAGGTCGATGCCCTGCTCACGCTTGAACTCGTCTACCAGATAGTTGATGACGCGGTTGTCGAAGTCTTCACCACCCAGGTGGGTGTTACCGTTGGTCGCCAGTACTTCGAAGGTGGTTTCGCCTTCAACTTCGTCGATCTCGATGATGGAGATATCGAAAGTACCGCCACCCAGGTCATATACGGCAACCTTGCGCTCGCCCTTGACCTTGTTTACGCCGTAGGCGAAAGCAGCTGCGGTCGGTTCGTTGATGATGCGCTTAACATCCAGACCGGCGATGCGACCGGCATCCTTGGTAGCCTGACGCTGGGCGTCGTTGAAGTAGGCCGGAACAGTGATAACTGCTTCGGTTACCGGCTCGCCCAGGTAGTCTTCGGCGGTCTTTTTCATCTTTTTCAGCACTTCGGCAGAGATCTGCGGCGGTGCCATTTTCTTGCCCTTCACCTCAACCCAGGCGTCACCGTTGTCGGCCTTGGCGATGGCGTACGGCATGATCTTCAGGTCACGCTGTACTTCGTCATCTTCAAAACGACGGCCGATCAGACGCTTGATGGCGAACAGGGTGTTTTTCGGGTTGGTGATGGCCTGACGCTTGGCCGGCTGACCAACCAGGATCTCGCCATCATCGGCATAGGCAATGATGGACGGAGTAGTACGATCGCCTTCTGCGTTCTCGATCACGCGAGCAGTGTCGCCGTCCAGAATGGCAACGCAGGAGTTGGTAGTACCCAGGTCAATACCGATGATTTTACCCATTTGAGAAATCTCCAAATACTTTGAATAAACTGGCGAGGAACTCGCCTTAATGCGTTAACGGCTAGGTGGGGCCTGCCAATCTGGCTTTCAAGCTCCCGGCATCAAAATTTTTGTGCCGCCGTGGCCTTGCATCCTATATGGGGTCGCAAGCGGCCACTTCAAGCCCTGCCCCGCAAAAACCCCACCTTTTGTCGTGATCAGTCCATGACAGACCAGACAGATAAACAAAAAGCCCGCCAAGCGGCGGGCCTGGGCATCAAGTGCCGACTCAGTCGGCGGCCTTGGATACCATGACCATGGCCGGACGGATCACGCGACCGTTCAGCTCATAGCCTTTCTGCATCACGGCAATCACGGTGTTCGGCGCCACGTCGGCACTCGGCACCATGCTCATCGCCTGATGGGCATTCGGGTCAAACGGCTGGTTGGTCGGATCCAGCGCAACCAGACCGAACTTGGCCACACCGCTCTGCATGGATTTGAGGGTCAGCTCGACACCTTCCACCATCGGCTTGAGGGCGTCGTTCTCCTTGTCGGCGAGCTCGATGGCGCGCTCCAGGTTGTCCAGCACCGGCAGCAGTTCGGCGGCGAACTTCTCCAGCGCGAACTTGTGCGCCTTCTCCACGTCCAGCTCGGTACGACGACGCAGATTCTCCATCTCGGCAGCGGTACGCAGGGCGCGTTCGCGCTCTTCCGCCGCCTTCTGGATGGCGGTCTCCAGCTGCTCTTCCAGTTCGGCGATACGGGCCTGCTCGGCTGTCACTTCACTGTCTACATCGGTCGGCTCGACTGGCTGGGCTTCCACTTGCTCCATCGCTTCAACCTTTTGCTCTTCGTGGTTCATGACATCTCCAGATTCCGGGGTTACTTACGAGGGCCTTGACGTCTGGCTGAGCGACCAGTGACATCAGACCGACTATGTTGGCGCTATTATGGGGATGGATCCCTGTCTTTCAAGGGGAAAAAGGCCAATCCGGGTCACTCAAACAGGACTATTGGCACTTTCCTTGCTGCATCTCTGGCAATCCAGCTCAGCTTTTAACCAGCAGCGTCAAGGAGATAGCCCTCCCCCCTCAGCGAGGGAAGCGCGCGGGAGGACGTCACAAGCGTGACAAACCGCTGTATACTGCCCCCAATACTCACCCAGACCCGACAGACTATGGATTCTCCGTTCAAAACCATCGCCCTGATTGGCAAGCCTCACCATGAAGGGGCCAACCAGACGCTGACCGGCCTGCATCAATACCTGACCTCACGCGGTTTCCGGGTACTGGTGGAGAGCCGGGTTGCCCAGACCCTGAGCATCCTCGATGAAAACGTCATGGATCTGGTCCAGCTAGGCCAACAGGCCGATCTGGCCATCGTGGTCGGCGGTGACGGCAACATGCTGGGGGCGGCGCGGGTGCTGTCGCGCTTCGATGTGGCGGTGATCGGGGTTAACCGGGGCAACCTTGGCTTTCTGACCGATCTCTCGCCGCAGGATTACCTGCTGCCGCTGGAGCAGGTGCTCTCCGGTCACTACAAGAGCGAACACCGCTTCCTGCTGGAAGCCTCGGTCTATCGCCACGGCGAGCGCAAGTCGAGCAATCTGGCGGTCAACGAAGCGGTGCTGCACCCGGGCAAGATCGCCCACATGATCGAGTTCGAGGTCTATATCGATGGCAGCTTTATGTATAGCCAGCGCTCGGATGGCATCATTGTCGCCACACCGACCGGCTCAACTGCCTACTCCCTGTCGGCAGGTGGGGCCATCCTCACCCCCAAGCTCAACGCCATCACGCTGGTGCCCATGTTCCCACATACCCTGAGCAGTCGCCCAATCGTGCTCGATGCCGACAGCGAAGTGCGGCTGCTGGTCTCGCCGGACAATCAGGACGATGCCATGCAGGTGAGTTGTGACGGTCAGGTGACGCTTGCTGTCCACCCGGGGGACGAGATCCTCATCAAGAAGAGCCACCACCAGCTCCATCTGGTTCATCCCCTCGACTACAGCTACTTCCACGTACTGCGCAACAAGCTCGGCTGGGGCAGCAAGCTGTTTTAATCGGCGCTGACCGACAACGGCATTGCCACAGAGGGCGCCTGAATTGGCGCCCTTCTCTTTTCTTTTGTGGCAACGTCCCCTGCACTCTCATATCAGTACCTCGCGCCAATAGTCAGCACCGCATTCTCATAGCTATACCGCACTGGCGCGGCTTTCCTTTGTTAAAAATAGCAGGGCCCTCTTTACTGTATATAAGACCAGTATATACTGGATGCATACACAGTAATGTTGACCTATACAGGATGAGACCATGCTGACCCAGCTGACCGTCAACAACTTCGCTATCGTCAAGTTTCTCGAACTCGATCTGCAACCGGGGATGACCTGCATCACAGGGGAAACCGGTGCCGGTAAATCCATCGCCATCGACGCTCTCGGTCTCTGTCTGGGTGAGCGGGCCGAAGCCGGCATGGTGCGCCCCGATAGCGACAAAAGCGAGGTCAGCGCCCGCTTCCTGCTCGACAACAACCCGGCCGCCCGCGCCTGGCTCGCCACCAACGAGCTGGAGAACGAGGGTGAGTGCATCGTGCGGCGAGTCATCTCTGCCGAAGGGCGTTCGCGCAGCTATATCAACGGCGTGCCCGTCCCCCTCACCCAGCTAAAGAATCTGGGCCAGCTGCTGGTCAACGTGCACGGTCAGCATGCCCACCAGATGCTGCTCAAACCCGACTACCAGCTCGCCCTGCTCGACGGCTACGCCGGCCACCATCTGCTGCTCGACGAGGTGCGCCAGCACTATCAGCAGTGGCGCCAGCTGCAAAACGAACTTAACCGGCTCAAGGCCGAGCAGCAGCAGCGGGAAGCCCGTCGCCAGCTTATCGAGTATCAGGTGCAGGAGCTGGACGAATTTGCCCTGCAGCCGGGCGAGTTTGAGGAGATCGAGGAGGAGCACCAACGGCTGGCCAACGGCACCGAATTGATGCAGGAGTGCGGCTTCTGCCTCGATCTGCTCTACGACAACGAAGAGACCACCATCGCCGGTCTGCTGCAGACAGCCGTCGACCGGGCCGAGGGGCTGGTCAGCATGGACAGCCGACTCACTCCGGTGCTGGAGATGCTCAACGAAGCCCTGATTGGGGTGCAGGAGAGCCACAGCGAACTGCGCAGCTATCTGGATCGGCTGGAGCTGGATCCCGAACGTTTCAACGAGCTGGAAACCCGCCTCTCCAAGGCGATCAATCTGGCCCGCAAGCACCATGTCAAACCGGCAGAGCTGGCCCAGTACCATCAGGAGCTGGCCTCCGATCTCGCCCGCCTCAACTCTGACGAAGAGCGGTTAGAGGGGATGGAAGATGAGCTGGCCGAGGCCCGTCAGGCGTTTGTTCAAGCCGCCGAGGCCCTGAGCCAGAGCCGTCAGCGTTACGCCCAAGAGCTGGGCGCCAAGGTGACCAGCAGCATGCACGAACTGGCGATGCCCGATGGTCGCTTTGCCATCGAGGTGCGCCCCGATGCCCAAAGCAGCCTCTCTCCGCTGGGAATAGATCGGGTCGAATTTATGGTCACCACCAACCCGGGTCAGCCCATCCAGCCGCTTGGCAAGGTGGCTTCGGGCGGTGAACTGTCGCGTATCAGCCTTGCCATCGTAGTGATCAGCGCTCGCAAGGTCTCCACTCCGACCCTGATTTTCGATGAAGTGGATGTGGGGATCAGCGGCCCGACAGCCGCCGTGGTAGGTCGCCTGCTTCGTCAGCTTGGCGAGTCGACTCAGGTGATGGTGGTCACTCACTTGCCGCAGGTGGCGGGCAATGGCCACCAGCACATGGTGGTGAGCAAGCACACCGACGGCAAGACCACCGAAACCCGGATGGATGCGCTCGATCAGAGCGCCCGGCTCAACGAACTGGCTCGCCTGCTGGGAGGGGATCAGATCACCGACATTACCCTGGCCAACGCACGCGAGCTGCTGCACCATTAATTCCCTGGCCAGCCTGATGGCAACATAACCACCGGCTGGCTCTGGCTCTGGCTCTGGCTCTGGCTCTGGCTCTGGCTCTGGCTCTGGCTCTGGCTCTGGCTCTGGCTCTGGCTCTGGAAAAGCATCCTGCTTCAGCAGGGCAAATACATCCCGGCAATTTGTCAGAGCGGTGAGATCACCGACCCAGATCAATAAAATGGTGGATTTGGCCAAGCAGGCAGCAACATCTGCCGGGATCGGGTTGCCTTGACGAGAGGGATTTCGCATAGTGTTGCCCCCTTTATGGGTATCCAATTGTGAGGCTTTGTCTATGATCCACGTTTTTGGCCACAAGAATCCCGACAGTGACAGTATCTGCAGCGCTCTGGTGATCGCTGACTGGCTCAATGCACAAGGCCGTCAGGCCACCCCATGGCGCCTCGGCGATCTGCGTACCGAAACCCGCTTCATTCTGGAGCAGGCTGGTGTCGCCGAGCCCGAGCGGCTGACTCAGGATCTGACAGGTGAAGATGTCTGGCTGGTCGACTTCAGTGATCTGGAGCAGGGCCCAACCACCCTCTCCCAGGCCAATGTACTGGGTCTGGTGGATCACCACCGCCTCGGCTCCCTGATCACCCAGTCTCCGCTGGATGCCTGGATCCGTGCCGTTGGCTGCACCTGCACTATCGCTTTTGATCTGCTGAGCCAACAAGGTACCGTGACCCGCAGCCAGGCTCGCCTGATGCTGGGTGCCATCATGAGCGACACCCTCTGTCTCACCTCGCCGACCACCACCGAGCAGGACAAGATCGCCTGCGAGCGTCTTGCACCGCTGGCCGAGGTGTCGCTGGCCGAGTTTGGTCAACAGCTGCTGATGGCAAAAACCGATCTGAGCGGTCTCACTCCTGCGCAGTTGCTGCAGCAGGATGAGAAAGCATTCCAGGCCGAAGGTCTGAACTTCATCATGAGCCAGATTGAAGTGGGCAGCGAACAACAGCTTGCCGACCAGATCGACACTCTGCAGCAAGAGATGGCACACCGTGTTGAAGCCGAAGGGCTCGACTTCTTCGCCCTGATGGTGACCGACCTGACCGCCGCCACCAGCCGCATCTACTTTACCCGCCATGCCAAAGTACCGGCAGAGTCCAGCTACCACCCGGGCTTTGTGAGCCGCAAGAAGCAGGGTCTGCCCTGGGTGATGGCGTTGCTGGCCAAGGCTTAAGCACGCCTATCACCAAGCCTCAGCAAAAGCCCCGCCTCTGTGCGGGGCTTTTTTATTTCACCACCGCTCGAGTCGCAACTTGCCACCCAATTGACAGGTAACACCATAACTTTGCTTACATATTTTCGGCTGTTATTTACCATGGCTTTGCTGCACGATTGTCGCCCTATAACCCTTTCGTGTTCTGATTTCATTCAGGTGTTCAATGAAAATAAGCTCCAAGCTGAGAACCCGGGCGATCTTCACTCTGCTCGGGCTGGCACTGATCGGCTGGCTGGTATGGCCAAGCGATCCTCCCAAAGCGATCCTCAAAGCGCCGGTTACCCGGGAAGATATTGCCCAGACCGTGCTGGCCAGCGGTGTGCTGCAAGCCGTTGAACAGGTTGATGTCGGCGCTCAGGTTTCCGGCCAGGTCACCAAGCTGGCGGTCGAGGCAGGCGATCGGGTCAAGAAGGGGGATTTGTTGGCGGAGATTGATCCGCTCATCGCCCAGAACAACCTGAAAACCGCCGAGGCCGAGCTGGCAAGCAACCGCGCCCAGCTCAAGATCAAGCAGGCTCAGCTCAAGCAGTATCAGCTGGCATGGCAGCGCCAGTCACAGATGTTCAGGCAGGAGGCGAGTTCGCGCGCCGATCTGGAGAGCGCCGAAGCGCAGCTGGCCGTCACCCGGGCTGATCTGCAAAGCAGTCAGGCCAACATCGACAACGCCATCATCAAGGTGGAGCGGGCCAAGACCGAGCTCGGCTACACCAAGATCCTGGCGCCGATGGATGGCACCGTGATTACCATTGTCACCCGCCAGGGCCAGACACTGGCAGCGAGCCAGACGGTACCAACCGTGCTCAAGCTGGCCGACCTCGATACCATGACGGTCAAGGCACAGATCTCCGAAGCGGATGTCACCAAGGTGAAGGCGGGGATGCCGGTCTACTTCACCCTGATTGGCGATCCGGACACCCGCTATCAGGGGAAATTGCGCGCCGTGGAGTTAGCGCCTACCAACATCAACGATCAGGCTGCAACCGGTACCACCACCAGCAATGCAGCCGTCTACTACTACGCCCTGTTCGATGTGCCAAATCCAGACCATACCCTGCGGGTCGCCATGACGGCCCAGGTGACCATAGTGCTCGGTGAGCGCAAGCAGGTACTCACTGTGCCGCAAACTGCCCTCGGCAAGTCGCTGGGAGACAACGAGTATGAAGTCACCGTGATCAAGGACGATGAGACGACCGAAACCCGCCATATCAAGACCGGCATGAAAGATGAAATCCGGATCGAAGTCGTGAGCGGTCTGGACGAAAAAGAGCAGGTGCAGCTCAATCACGGCGCACCTGCCGCTCAGGATGATGTGGCGGTCATGCTATGAGTGAGCCCCTGATCCAGCTAAAAGGGATCGAGCGGCGCTACCAGAGCGGCGAGCAGGAGGTGACCGTCCTCCATCCCCTCGATCTGGTTATCGAAGCCGGAGAGATGATCGCTATCGTTGGCGCCTCCGGCTCCGGCAAATCGACCCTGATGAACCTGCTGGGCTGCCTCGATCGCCCCAGCGGTGGCCAGTATCTGTTCCGGGGAGAGGATACCGCGACGCTCGATGCGCTGGCGCTCGCCCGCCTGCGCTGCCACCACTTCGGCTTTATCTTCCAGCGCTATCACCTGCTGCCCCATCTCGATGCGGCCGCCAACGTCGAGATCCCGGCCATCTATGCCGGTACCAGTCGCCATGACCGACAAGCACGGGCACGTCAGCTGCTCGGTCGCCTCGGGCTCGCCGAGCGCAGTCACCATACGCCGGGACAACTCTCCGGCGGCCAGCAGCAACGGGTCAGTATTGCCCGGGCGCTGGCCAATGGTGGCGAGGTGATCCTGGCAGACGAACCAACCGGCGCGCTGGACAGCCAGAGCGGCAAGGAGGTGATGGCGATCCTCAAAGAGCTCCATCAGCAGGGGCACACCATCATTCTGGTGACCCATGACATGGAGGTGGCCAGCCACGCCGACCGGATCATCACCCTCAAAGATGGCCGGGTGCAGGCAGATAGCGGGCGCAAGGTCGCTGCCAACCAGCCGGTGCTCAACATGCCGCCAGCCGCTGGCGAAGGAGTCAGTTATGACTGGGATCGCTATCGTGAAGCGGGGCGTATGGCGGTTCACGCCATGCTGGCCCACCGGATGCGCACCTTCCTCACCATGCTGGGGATCATCATAGGCATCGCCGCCGTGGTGAGCGTGGTCGCGCTGGGACAAGGGGCGAGAACCAAGGTGATCGACCAGATCAATGCGATGGGTACCAACACCATCGAGATCTTTCCGGGCAAGGGGTGGGGTGATGAGAAGATGGCGAGTATCCAGACCCTCAACAAGGGGGATCTCGATGCCCTGCTGGGGCAACCCTATCTGGCCGGCGCCAGCCCCGAGATTGCCAGCCCGGGCCAGCTGCGTTACCGCAACAAGACCAGCAGTGGCAGCGTGACCGGGGTGAGCAACGACTACTTCAAGGTGAAAGGGATGACGCTGGTGAGTGGACGCCTGCTCGAGTGGCAAGATATCCAGCAACGTGCCGCCGTCGCAGTGGTGGACAAGAAGAGCATTGGCAGCCTACTTGGCAAGGATGATCCCGTTGGCAAGGTGGTGATGGTCGGCACGCTACCGGTGCGCATCATCGGGGTTGTCTCGCAGGAGACAGGTTTTGGCCCCTCCAGCCAGTCGGTCAATGTCTGGCTCCCCTACAGTGCGGTGATGAGCCGCCTGATTTCGCAGCATCACTTCAGCCAGCTCACCATCCGGGTCAAGGATGGCATACAGCCGGCACTGGCGGAGCAGGCGGTAATCGAGCTGTTGACCAAACGCCACGGCGTGAAGGACTTCTTCACCTTCAGCAGCGACAGCATCATCAAGTCAGTGGAGAAAACGACCGCCACCATGACCCTGATGGTCTCGGCCATCGCGCTGATCTCGCTGATCGTCGGCGGCGTCGGGGTAATGAACATCATGCTGGTGTCGGTGGTGGAGCGAACCCGCGAGATCGGCATCCGCATGGCGGTAGGTGCCCGTCAGTCCGACATATTGCAGCAATTCCTGATTGAAGCGGTGATGGTGAGCCTGCTCGGCGGGATTTGCGGGGTTGGCCTCTCCCTCGGGATCGGCATGCTCTTCTCCCTGCTGGTCGACAGCATCAAGATGCAGTTCTCGCTCTTCTCTATCCTGATGGCGTTTGGCTGCTCGTCACTCATCGGGATCCTGTTTGGTTATCTGCCAGCACGCAACGCGGCAAGACTCGACCCCGTGGTCGCGCTGGCGAGGGAATAACATGTACAAATTATCCTGGCTGGCCCTCTGTATCGCCCTTGGTGGCTGCAGCCAGCAGAGTACCTATCACCGGCAAGATCTCGCCATCGCTCCTGTCTGGCAGCAGGCGAACAGCGAACAGCTTGCCACCCAGGCAGGCCCCTGGTGGCAAGCCTTTCACGACCCGCAGCTCAACCAGCTGGTCGAGGCGGTGCTGGCCGCCAACCCGGACATGCGCATTGCCGCCCTCAAGCTCAAGAGCGCCCGGCTGGGTGCTGATCAGGCCGATACCAATCTCACCCCCTCGGTCAATGGCAGCCTGGGCGCGAGTAGCAACAAGGATCTGAAGAGCGGTAAATCAACCAGCAGTATGGGGCCATCACTTGGCCTGAGCTATGAAGTGGATCTGTGGGGCAAGCTGGCATCGGCGCGGGATCAGGCAAGCTGGGAAGCGGCCGCCAGCGAGCAGGATCTGGCCAGCACACGTCTGATGCTTATCGGCAATAGCCTTGAGCAATACTGGCAGCTTGGCTATCTCGCCTCGGCCATTACCTTGAGCGAGCAACAGCTGGCCAACTTGGCCCGCACCGAGCAGCTGACCCAGGCCAAATACAAGGCCGGAGCCATCACTCGACTCGATCTGGCACAGGCCCGCCAGCAGCAAGCGGGCAAACAGGCTGAGCTCGCCTCTCTCAAGGCACAGCAGGAGCAGGCCCGTAATGCCTTGCGCCTGCTGCTTGGCCGCAGCCACGGACAGCTGGAGTATGCACCGACTTCGCTGACAACCCGGCCCATTCCTGAATTGGCTGTCGGCATTCCCGCCGATCTGCTGGCCCGTCGCCCCGATGTGACAGCGGCGGAGCTGCGGCTGCGCAAAACCCTGGCCAGAGGGGACGAGATCCGCACCGGTTTTTATCCGAGCCTCACCCTGACCGGCAGTGCCAGCACGGCATCGGATAAATTGGCGCAAGTGCTGCAAAATCCGGTCGGCTCTCTGGGTGCAACCCTTGCCCTCCCCTTCCTTGAGTACAACCACACCCGTCTTGCTATTGCGAGTTCACAAGTTGATTACCAGATTGCCGAAAGCGAGTTTCGCAAGCAGCTCTATACCGCGCTGGTCGAGGTGGAAGACAATCTGGCAGCACGAAGCTACGGCCAACAGCGGCTCAGCTACCTGCAGGAACAACTCGGGTATGCCAAAGAGTCTGAGCGATTGGCCAAGACGCGCTTTGAAGCTGGGGCTACCGGAGTTCAGGCCTGGCTCGACGAGCAGAACCGCCTGTGGGATGCCGAGCAGAGCCTGCTGGCTCAGCAGAAGGAACAGCTCAACACTACAGCGAAAATCTATCGTGCTATCGGCGGCAGCGATAAGCTGACCCAATAATCAACATGCCCCACCTCGTGAAAGCGGGTGGGGCCTTGTAGATTTCTCCCATTTTCTTCTTTCTTTTTACTTCCCCACTCCAAGGCTCTCCCTTGTCTAGAAATATGCAGGATGAGAGATAACGCTTGATGCACTTGTGTTTCTGTTGTCATATCCCCCTTCCCATCATTTTGAAGCAAATACATACAAGGTAAACAACCGACATTCCGCACCTGATTTAGGAATAAATTTGTCGGTAGCGCTCACCCAATACCTCCAAAATGATCTGCTGGTCTCCTGTTAGCTCCGTTACTTGTGGCGGAGCTTCTCCCAGTCGATATTCATGGATGCCACCAAAGCGCAAAAAGATCCAACGGGCCGTCGGCTGCTGGGTCGGTTTCTTTTTCATATCCGCCACACTGCGATTCTGCTCCACTAATCCCTGCCGGATCCGGTGCTCCAACGCTGCGTAAATCATCAGGCTACAGGTCATCACCATGAGCAACGCTTCAATCCGCTCCGGCTTTTTCAGGTACAGTGAGGAGGTTAAAAACTCCGGGCTCTTGAGAAAACGAAAGCCTCGCTCGACATTCTGCTGTGCTTTATAGGTGGCCAACAGTTCGGCCATAGTCAGCGTATCGCTGTGGTCATTGGTTGCCAGGATGAACACCCCGGTCTGGTTGCGAGCCTCTTCAACGCAAGCCAGACTAGTTGCCGCCAACCCAGTGATTTGAAACTGATGGCCAATTGGCTCTTCGCCACTCTTGGGTCTGCCACGTCCTGTATAAACGGGTTCACCTACCACTTCGGCATCCAGTTGCAGCAGCATCAAGCTGGCGGTAAAACGGCTCAACTCAGCGTGGGCATCCGCTTGACAGGCAAAGCGTCGGGCACACAATTTGGCGAAGGCTTTGAGCTCGCGGGTGCTCTCTTTAAGCAGGTTTTTTGCCAGTGTCTGCTGCTCGCGATGGCTGGCCTGTTCGCTGCGCACCAACATCCAGCGCTGCGCGACGCCGGCATAATGGGCGGATTGCCAACAGCCATGATAACCATTGCCCAGCGCAACCAGCGACTGGGTGCCAATCGTTGCCACGGCCTGCTTGGCCTCATTCAACGTGACAGGCACCCGGGTGACAAACAGTTGCTGCTGTTGCTCCAGCAATTGCAAGGTCTCGGCGCAGTACAGTGCTGCATCACCGACCAGATAACGGCTCTCCTGCGCGGCCTTGAGGCTGCTCAAATGGCGACGAACAGTCTGGGCAAAGGCTTTGGTGTCGTTACTGTTGCCACTGAGGGCCTGCATGTAGATGGGTAGCCCGGCCTGATTTTCACAGATGAGTTCCAGAATAACCTGGTTCAGCTCTGGCCGATGATCTCGACTATAACCCCGCACCAATTGCAGCTTGCCGGTCTGCTCGCCATCGGCCTGGTCATAGGCGCCATCGACGTGGAAGCTGGTGATATCGAGGTGCACAGCGGTGCTTTTGAGCCCCAGCCGCTCGACGACTTGCGCCGCCATCACCTGATACAAGGTGCTGACATCGGCGTCGAAGAGGGCATCGAGACAGCGCCCGAGCACATCATCATTGAGGTCATCAGCACAGATCCCGGGGCCGATCAGGCGCTCAACCGGCTTGTTAGCGAAAAATTGCGGGAACATGTGCAGGGTGCTGCTGTGAAAGCCGAGGCCGTTCACTATCATGGCGACCAGCGCTTGACCATGTGAGACCTTGAAAGGGGGCGTTTTGGGGAGCACGGCATCGATCATGCGGGCAATGCCCAGTTCTTGGCAGAGTGCGGCGACCAAACCAAGGTGATCGAGGTTACGGATAGAGATAGCGGGAGCGGCCATGATGATCTACCTGCAAAAGAGAGTAATAGATCAGAATGGCCGATCGCCGTCAAGCTTTGAAAAAGCCAAAATTAGGTGCGGAATGACGGAAACAACCCTTGTCGGGATCGAGCCGCGCACTACCTGCATTTATCGCAGCTCATAAAATGCTAGAGATAAGGTTTACGGAGAACCAGTTTACAAAGAGGGACGAAAAATAGTGGTGAGCGGATTGAATAATCCAGTGAGAATATGCAGCAGGCAAAAATAATGCCGCACAGAGGCGGCATTATCGGATATCCAAACTGACAAAATCAGATCAGGAAATCGTTCAGGTCTTTGCCCAACGCTACCTGAGCAGCAATGGCTTTCGGCATACGGCCTTGACCGGTCCAGGTTTTTTCCTGACCATCTTCTTCGTACTTGTATTTAGCCGGACGCGGAGCACGCTTGCTCTTGGCAGCACCAGTCGCAGCAGCCGGAGCAGCGGCACTAGCCAGCAGCTCACGAGGATCAATACCAGCCTGCTGCAGCATTTCGGTGAATTCGCTCAGCTTGCGCTGACGCTCTTCCTGTTCCGCACGTTCCTGCTCAACAGAATCCGCGCGCTCTTGATAAACCAGATCAAACTTCTCTTTCGCTTCCAGCAATTGTTCAAACGGCAGCTCACGAATAGCCGCACGCAGACTACGAATGTTCAGCAGAACCTTCAGAAACTCGTTCATTATTTCCTCACAAAAAATCGGTCACAGAGATAACAGTTTTAGAATAGCATGGACAATTCACGACAACATACAGTTTTTATTTACTTCAAGCTTTTTATTCGCAGTTAAGTCAGTGGTGGTTGTCTGTGTTCGCAAAAGAGAACACAGATATAGATGAAACACGCTTATGCCAGGCTGCCATTCTGAAAAAAGGCTAAATAAACGACAAAGATAGACTCATAAT
Organism: Aeromonas sp. QDB11; assembly: GCF_027705265.1. Classification (NCBI taxonomy): domain Bacteria; kingdom Pseudomonadati; phylum Pseudomonadota; class Gammaproteobacteria; order Aeromonadales; family Aeromonadaceae; genus Aeromonas; species Aeromonas sp. QDB11. The sequence continues at coordinate 49,502 of NZ_JAPDBM010000034.1, forward strand.
TACCACTTAGTGCCAATGAACCCACTCCGAATCTGCTAGGTCTATGCTTGATAGTCATGAGAGATATCTCAGTAAAATGCACAGCGCAACACAATCCACTATATCAAATCAGGAGAGTAGGTCTGCAAACTCAGTGGTTAACTGATATACCCCTTCCCCAATTAAGCCCTCGAAGAAATTGCCATCAAACAATTAGCTTATCCATATAAATCATCATGTTATGAGATCCTAATAGCTGGTTCTTGATTTCTACAGCGGCAAAGGTAGTAACCCTTAACCATCCCCTCATATGAGCGAGGCGTGGCGCGGCTTCTGAGGTATGATCGCCATCCTTGACCAGCTAATACC
>NZ_JAPDBM010000035.1:0-49788 GCF_027705265.1 Aeromonas sp. QDB11
TGATGAACATCGGTGATCGTGCGTCCTTCATGTAACAGCAAGATGGCCATCAAGCGACGAGCATGTCCTTTATCACGGGTGGCATGGATGATTTTGTGAATGCGGCGCCGTTGTGGTCGTGGCAGAGGTGGTAGGATAGGCATCAACTCAGTCCTTTGGGTGTGGCTTGTTTTGTTTAGCGACTAATCAGATCGCACAAACTGGACTGAGTTCCCTTCCTCCGGTGATCTACTATTCGGAACAGCTATTTAGGTTATGAATTTGTTTTTCAGCACCTTTAGGAAGCTTACTCATCAAGTAATCTATTGGTTTTCCAACAACCTGAGTCATTTTTTCTGTGATTGTATCTTGCTCCAATAAATTTACTGCTTTCTCCAAATCTCTCATATCTTTTTCTTCAAAAATCATTTTAATAATCCTTATTTATATTAACCGAAATTTGGAACCGAAATTTTAAATTTGGGACACCCACCTTTTGGGTGAGGCGTAACGCCACCAAAACCCACGCTACTGCTCGTGGATTACAGCTTCCAATATGCTCCATAACCAGCGGGGGGCAGCAGCCCATCACTGATGAATAGGCACCTGATGGCTATGTTAAGCCAATCGAATCTGCTCTCACCAGTCAAAAAATGACGTAACTATCAGAAAAATCGCCTTTTTTGCGCTGGCTCAACAAATCGCACGGATCGGGCACTGGATTCCCATGGCCCTTGATTTTATTGGGGTTGGTAGGCGTGGTGGGGAAGAGGGTGGCTGGCTTGCTGGTGGCGAAGGTTGGCTAGGGACAATCCCGCTCAGCCAATCGGCGCTATAGTGCGGGCGATGGTTGCCCTCTGCTCCGTCTCTCAAGCTGGCGAGGTGGGGGATCTGCGGCAACAATCAGCTGTTGCAATCACAGCCATTTGCAACACATCGTCATGCCAATATGACCAGGCAAACACATCACTAGATAGAGAGGAGATCTCCCATGAAGCGTACCATCCTGTTCGGCCTGCTTTGCGGCAGCGTGCTGCTGGCCAATCCGGTCTTTGCCAACGACGCAGCCCAGTTGCAGTGCGAGGCGCAAGCCGCGGCCAAAAAGCTTAACGGCGCCGCCAAAACCAGCTTTGTCGGCAAGTGTGTGAAAGATGCCACTGGCGCCGCGAGCGGTGAGTGCGAGAAGGCGGCCGCCGACAAGAAGCTGGCCGGTGTGGCCAAGAACAGCTTTATCCAGAAGTGCGTGAAGACGGGCGCGGCGGTGGATCCGGCGGCCAAGTGCGAGAAGGCGGCAGCCGACAAGAAGCTGGCTGGCGCGGCCAAGAACAGCTTTGTCCAGAAGTGCGTGAAGGATAGCGCCGCCAAGTAAGGCATTTTCTCATCCGGTGTGTTTGCGGGGGGCCATCAGGCCCCCCGCGCTTTTTGGGACGCACTGATGGCGCAACGCACAAGCCTTGTATCGGGGCAGCAATAGCGACACTATTGACTCCTTTTATGGGTTCCGCAGAGGCGCAGCCATGACCTGTCGTGACCGGACGAGGCGTTGGCTAGCCCCATTTGTGCGGGATTACGCGGGATAAAAGGGAGCAAAGCAGGATGATGGAAGGGATGGAATGGCGCTGGCTCAATGAGCCCGCCGAATGGCACCAGACAGATGACGGTTTGCTGGTGGTAACGGACTAGCAGACCGATTTTTGGCGCAGCACCTGGTTTGACATCCTCCCCCACCTTCGCGCTTCGCGTCTCAGGAGGGGGATTCCCATTACTGGGTGATAGCTGCTCTCGCAGTACCGGGTTCCTGCTTCATCGGGCGGCCTGTTTGCACCGCTCCTCCACAGGCTAAAACGGCGTGTCCCGCCGCTAAAATATTGCGAGCGCCGTTCACATCGGCGTTCGCCTCATAACCACACGCAACGCATTTAAACTGGCTTTGCGTCAGGCGGTTATCCTTCGCAGCGTGCCCACAACAGGCGCATTGCTGGCTGGTGTAGGCCGGATTAATCACCAGCACCTGACCGCCTCGCCATGCCTGCTTGTATTCGAGCTGGCGGCGTAGCTCAAACCAGCCCTGATCCAATATCGAACGATTCAGCCCTGATTTTGCCCGGACGTTGCGCCCCGGCTGGCTTGTCGTGCCCGCTGCTGATTTTGACATGTTGGAAACCTTCAAATCCTCAATAACAATCATCGCGTGGTTTTTGCTGATTGTCGTGGTGACCTTGTGAAGGTAATCGCGGCGGGTATTGGAGATATGTGAGTGCAGCCGCTGGATCTTGGCTTTTTGCTTCTTCCAGTTACTGCTGAACTTTACTTTTTTGCTCAACTGGCGTTGGAGCCTTGCCAGCTTGGCCTGATTGGTTTTGAAGCTGTTGACGGGCTCAAACACCGTACCATCTGACAGGGTTGCGAGCTTGGCGATACCCGCATCCAGCCCGACCATTGAGCCGGACGGGTGAACTGGCTCGGGGTGCTCCTGCTCGACCTGAAAGGAGATATACCAGTGCCCGGCGGCTTGGCTGACAGTGGCGTTTTTAATCTTCCCTTCAACTAGCTGGGACTGGCGGAACTTGACCCAAGCCAGCCCGGCTGGCAGCTTCACTCGCCCTTTTTCAAGGCGGCAATACTTGTCGAAGTTGACAAATCTGATTGAGTCTCTGTTGTCGCTTTTCTTCTTGAAAACAGGAGCCTTGGCGGCGAGTTTCTTATCAAAACAGCGCATCCACGCGCCGTGCAAATCCTTGAGTTTCTGCTGGAGGTTGTCGGTGTATGCCTCAACCAGAAAGGCCATTTCCGGGTCTTTCTTCCAACTGGTGAGCATCCGGTTCAGCTCAAAAGCAGAAGGCAGTTTTTCGCCAGCATCAAGAAGGCGTTTGGTTTCTGCCAGCCCGTGATTCCAGACATAACGAGCACATCCGCCCAACTGGCGCAGGCGTTGTGCTTGTTGTTCAGTCGGATCAAGTCGGAATTTGTAGGCTTTAAGAATTTGCATTCAATACTCAGTATGTAGCAATATTTCTTCGCATCATTACACCGAACAGAGTCATTGAATGCAAGTCATAAACATCAATAAGTCACGCTATGCCGCTTATCTCCTCCATGTTCACTTGGTGTTTGTGACCAAGTATCGAAAAAAGATATTGGGCGATTTACACCTTGCCGCATTCAATCAGTATGCCACTGTGGTTTGTAACGACTTTGGCGCGGAACTGAAAGAGTGTGACGGAGAGGCTGATCATGTTCACATGCTGATAGAGTACGGCCCAACAGTACAGCTATCGGTACTGGTGAACTCGTTGAAGGCAGTCACATCAAGGCGACTGCGCAATGAATTCCTGGACTTAAGAGGTGCTTACAGTAAGCCCGAGCTCTGGTCACGCTCCTACTTTGCTGGCTCTTGCGGCGGTGCGCCGTTGGAGGTGATCAAGCAATACATTCAAAACCAGCGGGGCTGACGCCCCGGCGAAATTCCCCTCCCACCTACGTCGGAGGGAGTCCCCTTTCGCATTCAGATGGCAAGGTGTGGCCGCTGCTGCGTCTAGCCCCGTTTCCGCCAGGCGAAAGTTGCTTTATCGGGGTGATGTGCTGCACACCGGAGCGGCAGGGACTGGCGGTGCACTTCTCTGATTTGCGCCTCACAGCGCCCCTTGGCAAGGCACTGCACGACCTCGGCTAGCGGTTTATCGCCAGTAGTTGTTAAACAAAAAGCGCCATCAGGCGCTTTTTGTTTAGTTACGTTGAACGCTATCGGCTCAACGCGCGGCGTGTTTACCCATGGCAGGGTTAGCCAATCAGGCTGGCCCACAGGTCATATTCGTCGGATTCGTCGATCCGCACCTTGACCATGTCGCCCGGCTTGAGGCCGGTTTCGCCGTTGAGGTAGACCAGACCATCGATCTCCGGTGCATCGGCAAAAGAGCGGCCAGTGGCGCCCTCTTCGTCCACTTCGTCGATGATAACGGTCATCTCCTGACCCACTTTGCGAGCCAGTTTGCGGATGGAGACCTGCTGTTGCAGCTCCATAAAACGCTGGAAGCGCTCTTCCTGTACCTCTTCCGGTACCGGATCCGGCAGCTCGTTGGCCAGCGCCCCTTCGACCGGGCTGTATTTGAAGCAGCCGACCCGATCCAGCTCCGCCTTGTCGATAAAGTCCAGCAGCATCTGGAAATCTTCCTCGGTCTCGCCCGGGAAGCCGACGATAAAGGTGGAGCGCAGGGTGATCTGCGGGCAGATCTCGCGCCACTTCTGGATCCGCTCCAGGGTGCGCTCGACCGTACCCGGGCGCTTCATCAGTTTGAGGATGCGCGGGCTGGCGTGCTGCAACGGAATATCGAGGTAGGGCAGTACCTTGCCATCGCGCATCAGCGGGATGACGTCATCCACGTGCGGATAGGGGTAGACGTAGTGCAGGCGCACCCAGATATCGAGCTTGGCCAGCTCTTCGCACAAGGCGACCATGCTGGTCTTGACCGGCATGCCGTCGTAGAAACCGGTGCGGTGCTTCACATCGACGCCGTAGGCGGAGGTGTCCTGGGAGATCACCAGCAGCTCCTTCACGCCCGCCTCTTTCAGGCGCTTGGCTTCTGCCAGCACGTCGCCGATGGGGCGGCTCACCAGATCCCCGCGCATGGAGGGGATGATGCAGAAGGTGCAGCGGTGGTTGCAGCCCTCGGAAATCTTCAGATAGGCGTAGTGGCGCGGGGTCAGCTTGACGCCGTGGGCCGGAACCAGACTGGTGAAGGGGTTGTGCTGCGGCTTCTCCACATATTTGTGGACGTGACCCAGTACCTCTTCATAGGCGTGGGGGCCGGTGATCTCGAGCACCTTGGGGTGGATCTCGCGGATCTGGTTCTCTTTGGCGCCGAGGCAACCGGTGACGATTACCTTGCCGTTCTCGGCCAGCGCTTCGCCGATCGCTTCCAGCGACTCTTGCACCGCGCTGTCGATAAAGCCGCAGGTGTTGACGACGACCAGCTCGGCATCGTCATAGCTGGGCACCACATCGTACCCTTCGGTACGCAGCTGGGTCAGGATACGTTCTGAATCGACCAGGTTTTTGGGGCAACCCAAGGAGACGAATCCTACTTTGGGGGCCTGTTTTGTGTTGGACATCGCTCAATCACTCTTAGGTGGCTCTTCTTTAAGGGCGCGGATTTTACCGGAATGGTTAACCAAAAACTATACAGCCAGCATGGCAGAACCGAACAATATCTCCGACCAGGCAAGATTGCGCCGCACCAGCAGCCGGTGATGGCGCGCCCTTGGTAGGGCTATTGCCTCTGCCATGCGGGTTGGTTGTGGGGATGCCGCTTTGTTGATTTTCCTCTCAATATTGATTTGGTGACAGAGAGGAGAGCACCGGGAGTCACTATACTCCCGGTACGGGAACCCGTTGGAGAAGGCGATGGATAGTTCATTTGGCGAAAAAATGCAGAGCGTACATGCCACGCTCAGGCAGCGCTTTGACAAGCTGAGTCGGGTAGCCATCGCGATTTACGACCCTCATACCGATCAGCTCAAGACCTTTGCTCACAGCACCGAGGGGCCCTCGCCACTGGTGCAGTATGAGGTGAAGCTGAGCGATGTTCCCTCCCTGAGTTATCTGGCGGAGCACAAGCAGCCCCGGGTGCTCGGCAATCTCGATGCCCTGCGTGGCTCTGCGTCGGAGCACAGCCGCAAGGTGCTGGAGGCGGGTTATGCCTCCAGCTATACCGAGCCGCTGCTGTTCAACAGCAAGCTGTTTGGCTTTCTGTTTTGCGATGCCATGGAGCCGGGATACTTCGAGGAGCCGATCCGCAGCGAGCTGTCGGCCTATGCCCAGGCGCTTTCGGCCATCATTGCGGTGGAGTTTTTCTCCATCCAGACCCTTGGCGGCGCGCTGACCACGGCGCGGGAGTTCAGCCGCTATCGGGATGAGGAGACCGCCAACCATCTGCACCGGATGTCGGCCTACTCCCGGCTGATCGCCAAGACGCTGGCCCCGACTTGCGGGCTGAGCGATGAGGAGGTGGAGTTTATCTACCTCTTCTCCGAGCTGCACGACATCGGCAAGATCGCGGTGCCAGATGCCATTTTGCTCAAGCCGGGCAAGCTGACCCCGGAAGAGTTCGAGATCATGAAGATCCACCCCGGCAAGGGGCGGGAGATGATCAGCCTGATGATCAACGAGTTTGGTCTCGATGGCATTCATCATACCGACATGCTGACCAATATCATCGCCAGCCATCACGAACGCTTTGACGGCACCGGCTATCCGCTGGGGCTGGCGGGGGAGGCGATCCCGCTGGCGGCGCGCATCGTGACGGTGGCCGACGTGTTTGATGCCCTGACCAGCGAGCGCCCCTACAAGAAGGCATGGCCGTTCGAGACGGCGTTTGCCTATCTGGAGGAGCATGCCGGCAGCCAGTTTGATCCCGCCTGCGTTGCCGCAGCCCTGCACAACAAGGCCGAGTTTTATGCCATCTATCAGCAGTATCAAGATCCGGCCTGCTCTGCGAGTGTGGCGCCCAGCGGCGCCGAGCCGGGTTGAGCGCGTGTGATGAGCATAAGGGGGAAAGAGGCGGTTCAAGCATGACGAGGAGTAAATAGAGAGGGGGCACCAGCAGGTGCCCCCTCTCTTTTATGCGCTTCTCGATTCCACGCGCCTTTATTTTTCCGACCTTCTATCTGCGGCTAGGGCGTTTGCGCTCAGGTTACTTTTTGGGCGTCGGCTCGCTGATCTGGTAGAGGTGATCCGCGCAGGCGCTGGAGCAGCCACAGGGACGCACCTCTTTATCTTCCCGCTTCTGGGAAAGCTGGTATTGGCGCCACCAGATGATGGTGCCCATGGCCAGGATCAGTACGAACGAGGCGAGCAGGCTCAACAACCAGATGGACATGATCTCTTCTCCTTGAAGGTGATGACATGCACGGCGATGGCATCAGTGATGATGGCTGCAACCGCCCTGCTGGTTGGCACCCTCACTGCCGTGGCAACAAGTATGGCCTTGTCGTGAGCTCTCTGCCTGATTGCCACTACTGGCGCAACAGTGATCGGAGCCACTGTTGCAACCACCATTACAATGGCTATGACTCTGGCCTGCTCCAACAGGCTGGATGGCACGGATCGCAGATTTGCTCTGATGACGGCGAGACGGGCGCCCCTGACTGGCCTCGGTGAGAGGTTGCAAATTGGCGGGGGCCAGCAGCGCGGGCAGCGGCAGGCGGGCAGAGCGGCACTGCAGCACCCGGATATTGGCCGCCAGCAGGCGACTCAGCATCCGCTCGCCGATATTGCGCACCACCACCTGACCCACTTGATGATGGGCGAGGGCGTCGAGCAGCGCTTGCTTGCCGTGGCAGCCTTCGGCGGCGGCCGGGTTAGCCAGGGTGGCGATGACGTTCCCTTCGGGGTTAAGAATTTGCAGCTGCTCGGCACGGGTAAAGTGGCCAGCCAGCAACCCCTGACTCAGCATCAGGGCGCTGTTGCTGGGGTTGGCGGTCATGGTTGTGACAGCATTCATGTCGGCTCTTCTCCACTGGTTGGGTGGTCGGGCTCGGCGGGTTGCATCATCAATGCCTTGCCCAGACTCAGACACTCCACCACCTTGTAGCGCCCTTTTTTCAGGATATTGGCCAGGGTCTGGCGGGAAATCCCCATCACCAGGGCGGCCTCCTGCTGCTGCATTCCTTGAAGGTCGACGAGGCGCAGTGCCTCGAACTCGTCAGGGGCCAGCGTGACCTGTTCCAGCTGATGCATGGGGCGGCCGTTGGGTTTGAAGCAGCTGTTGGCGGGGCGGCCACAGATCTGGCGGGCAATCTTGGGTCTTGGCATGGTGGCTCCTAATTGGCTAAGCCATTTATACGCTTATATGTGGCATATGCCAATAATTTTGTCTGATGCAGAGGGTAGCGCCAGTGCTGTTTACGGCAGAGGGGGGTAAAGAGAGGGAGGAGGAATACGCACAAAAGCAGTGAAGGGGGCAGAAACGACGCAGGCCCGAACATGGTTCGGGCCTGCGGTTTTGCAGAGGATGGTCGGGCTATCCCGGCTAGCTTACGCCTGTTCGGCCTCGGCCACGGGGGCTGCGCTCTCGCTACCGTTGGCGAAGCGATCCGCCCACAGGGCAATCACGCCGTCACCGGTGACGTTGCAGGCGGTGCCGAAGCTGTCTTGCGCCAGATAGAGGGCAATCATCAGGGCGATGGAGGCTTCACCGAAACCGAGCATGGAGGTGAGCAGGCCCAGCGCCGACATCACGCCACCACCCGGCGCGCCCGGTGCGGCGATCATGATCACCCCCAGCATCATGATGAAGGGGAGCATGGTCTCGATGCCCGGAATGGCCAGATGCTCGGAGAGGAACATCACCGCGGTGGCGCAGGTGACCAGGGTAATGGTGGAGCCACAGAGGTGAATGGTGGCACACAGCGGCACGGTAAAGTTGGCGATGCCGTCGCTCACCCCGTTGTTCTTGCTCGATTGCAGGGCGACCGGAATGGTAGCGGCGCTCGACATGGTCCCCAGCGCGGTAAAGTAGGCGGGTAGCATGTTCTTGATGAGCTGGGTCGGTGAGCGGCCAAGGGCCAGACCGGTACCCACGAACAGCACGGATAGCCAGACCCAGTGCATCAGGATCGCCATCACCAGTACCACGCCGAAGGTTTTCAGGGTGGCGAATACGGTGCCTTCTACCGTCATCTCGACAAAGACCCCGGCGATGTAGAACGGCAGCAGCGGGATGATCACCTTGGCCAGCAGGCGGTCGATGATGTCACGACCCTGATCGGCGACCCGGCGCAGATCGGTGGCCTGGGTGGCGCTGATGCCGATGCCGAACACGAAGGCGGCGGCCAGTGCCGACATCACGCCAAACAGCGGCGGGATCTCCAGATTGACGTAGGAGGCGAGTTTGATGGCCGTGGCCGTGGTGGGCTCGGCGGCGGTGGTGAACTGCGGGATCAGGTGGCTCGCCACGGTAAAGGCGAACAGCCCCGCCAGAATGGTGGAGCAATAGGAGAGGGCCACGGTTTTGCCCAGCAGCTTGCCGGAGTTTTTCGGCAGGCTGGCGATGCCGCTCATGATAAAGAACAGAATGATGAGCGGAATGGTGAAGGTGATCAGCTGACCTATCACTGTCTTGGCCGTAAACAGCACGCGCGCCACCCACTCAGGGGCGTAGAGACCGAGCAAGAGACCGGCAAGGATGCCAGCAATGAGTTTCAGGACAAGTTTCATAAGGAAATCCGGAGTTGGTTGTATTGTCTGTTTTGTTATTAAAATTTGATATTAATCACACTTTTTAACACGTAAGCCGTGTTATGTCTGCCTTTTCTGCGTTAACGCCGAGTTAAATATTGTCGAAAGCCAGGATCGCCGACTAGCTGTCGGCTTGGCGTTGAACGGGAAAATCCGTGATGAATTAGCCCGTTAGGTGGCCTGATGATCGCCACGCAGCAACATGACGTACTGGGTGGCGTTTTGACTTGAGGAATCTGACGTACTGGCTGATACGGCTTCCATCGGCGCCAGTTGCAGTGCTATCCCGGATGTGGTGACCAGTTGCTGTAGCTGAGCGTGACTTATCTTGCCGCTTGGCGGCAGGGGGAAGCAGAGCGGAGCGCCCGCTTTGAGCAGGGTCGCCAGCTGTTGCAACAGGGGGACAAGGGTGGCCGCGTCGCCATCAAGCGGGCGGCTCAGCCAGATGCCATCGTAAGGGAGCACCGAGTGCATCTTCGCCAGCGGGCAGACCCGCACAGCCTGCCCGGATTGCTGCGAGGCAACTCTGGCGTCGGCCAGCACAGCTTCACAGGCAGTGACCACATACCCTTCTGCACGCAGCCAGCACAGATCCTCCCCCATACCGCACTGACCATTGAGCAGGTGAGCATCGGGTTTGAGGTGCGCCACAAAGGCAGCCCGAACGCGGGCATGCTGGTCGTTAAATGGCCGGGAAGCGGGGATGGCGTCAGAGAGTGGCACAGGGGTTACCTCAAGCAGGGGGCGCACAGGGTAACAAATCGGGGCCCGACTGCCAAAGCGCGCGGTCAGGCCCCGATTTGGATGGGTGGGAGTTGCCGGAGCCGGTTAGCGGCCGCAGGCAGGCCCGTGGGGCTGGGCCAGCATGGTGAACATGCTCTCTATCAGGAAGGCGGATTCGCCCTGCAGGTCTATCCGCCCCGGAAAGTGGAGCCAGTTGATGATGTAGCCATCCAGGGTGCAGTGGAGCAGGGTGGCGGCGCGCTGCAGGTTGAGGTTGGCGGGCAGTTGGCCCCGTCGTACCGCATTGGCCAGGGTGGTCTCCAGGTCCCGAAAGAAGTTGGCGGACTGGCTGCGGATATGCTCGCGCAGTGAGATGGCTTCCCCCTCCAGCGATTCGAGATTGAACAGGATGGTGAACATCTGCCGCTGGGCCGGATTGTGAATGAAGCTGTGGAGCACCCCTTCGAAAAAGAGGCGCAGTTGCTCCAGCGGATCCGGCTCATCTGGGTTGAGGCAGGCGTCGAGCTGGTGGGCGAGGGGACTGCAGAGCTCCTGCCAGAGCGAAATGAAGAGTTCATCCTTGTTCTTGAAGTGCCAATAGATGGCCCCGCGGGTCAGGTCTGCCGCCCTGGCGATGTCGGTCAGGCTGGTCTTGGCCAGGCCCTGAGAGCAGAACAGATCCAGCGCCGTGCTCATGATGTGGCAGCGGGTTTGCTGCGCCTCTTCTTTGGTTCGTCTGGCCATCGAAATTTGTGCCTCATGCAAGCAAAAAGTCACTTACATACATTTATGAATGTATGTATATTGCCTCATCTTCCGACTATTTACCAACAGGGCCCATGCGGCCCTGATTGTTCATTGACTGGCAAAGGCTCAGGTGTTTCATGCATAAACATATTCTTGCTCGTTCAGTTGGTCTTGCCTTGCTGGCTACAGGCTTGCTGGCAGGTTGTGGTGACAAGGGGGGCGCACCCCAGGGACAGGGCGGTATGCCCCCCGCGGCGGTCAATGTGGTGACCCTGCAGAGCGGTCCGCTGATGTTGACCACCGAGTTGACCGGTCGCAGTGCCCCGTTGCGGGTGGCTGAAGTGCGTCCGCAGGTGAGCGGCATCATCCTCAAGCGCCTCTTTACCGAGGGGAGCGATGTGAAGGCGGGCGACCTGCTCTATCAGATCGACCCGGCTGTCTATCAGGCGGCAGTCGCCAGCGCCAGGGCCAATCTGGCCAAGGCCGAGGCCAACGAGCAGAGTGCCCGCCTCAAGGCGCAGCGCTATCAGGAGCTGCTCAAGGTCAAATCCATCAGCCGTCAGGACTATGACGACGCCGATGCGAGCTGGAAGCAGGCCAAGGCGGAGATCATGGCGAGTAAGGCGGCTTTGCGCACTGCCGAGATCAATCTCGGTTACACCCGCATCACTGCACCCATAAGCGGCCGTATCGGTAAATCTGCGGTGACCGAGGGGGCGCTGGTGACCGCCCAGCAGGCTGATAGCCTGACCGCCATTCAGCAGCTTGATCCCATGTATGTGGATGTGCGTCAGTCCACCGCCGATCTGCTGCGCCTCAAGCGACTGGTCGCCGAGGGCAAGCTGACACAGGACGAGCAGAAGGGGGCCAAGGTGACCTTCCAGCTGGAAGATGGCTCCACTTATGGCGAAGAGGGCTCGCTGCAGTTCTCCGATGTGACCGTGGATGAGACCTCCGGCATGGTGACCCTGCGGGTGATTGTGCCCAACCCTCACCAACTGCTGCTGCCCGGCATGTTCATGCGCGCCACCCTGCAAGAGGGTGAGCGGGCGCAAGGGCTGCTGGTGCCGCAAACTGCCGTGACTCGCACCCCCAATGGCGGTGCCACCGTGATGGTGGTGACCGCTGATAACAAGGTGGAGCTGCGCAACGTGCAGCTGAGCCGGGTCGTCGGCAGCAACTGGGTGGTGGAGTCAGGCCTCACCTCCGGCGAGCGGGTGATCGTGGCTGGCTTGCAGAAAGTACGACCGGGCGCCGTGGTCAATCCCGCCGAGCAGGGTGCTGATGCACCGTCTGCTCAAGCTGCGTCCAACACCCCGGCCAACAAGTAGGATGGAGTAGTCGCTTCATGGCTCGATTTTTTATAGACAGACCCATTTTTGCCTGGGTGATCGCGCTGGTGATCATGCTGGCGGGCAGCCTGGCCATCATCAAATTGCCGGTCGCCCAGTACCCGAGCATTGCGCCGCCTGCTGTCGGTATTTCTGCCAGCTATCCGGGCGCATCCGCCAAAACGGTGGAAGACTCGGTAACCCAGATCATCGAACAGAACATGACCGGGCTGGATCACCTGCTCTACATGTCCTCCCAGTCTGACTCCGCGGGGCGGGTGTCGGTGACCCTCACCTTCCAGCCGGGTACCGATCCCGATATCGCCCAGGTGCAGGTGCAGAACAAGCTGCAGCAAGCGATGTCGCTGCTGCCGCAAGAGGTTCAGCAGCAGGGGATCCGGGTACAGAAGACCTCCAGCAGCTTCCTGATGGTCGCGGCGTTCATCTCCAGCGATGGCAGCATGAATAACGACGATCTGGCGGATTATGTGGTCTCCAACATCAAGGAGCCCCTGAGCCGTCTGGACGGGGTAGGGGATATCACCTTGTTCGGCAGCCAGTACTCCATGCGGGTCTGGCTCGATCCCAACAAACTCAACCGGGTGCAGATGACACCGGGTGATGTGCAGGCGGCCATCAAGGCGCAGAACGCCCAGGTGGCGTTCGGCAAGCTGGGCGGTACTCCGTCGGTGGAAGATCAGCAGTTCACCGCCACCATCATGGGACAGACCCGCCTCTCTACCGTGGAGCAGTTCAACGACATCCTGCTGCGGGTGAATCAGGATGGCTCCAAGGTGCGGCTGAAAGATGTGGCCCGGGTCGAGCTGGCGGGCGAAAGCTATGACGCCGATGCGCTCTACAACGGCCAGTCTACCGCCGCGGTCGCCATCAAGCTGGCGACCGGTGCCAACGCGTTGGATACCGCCGAGAAGGTGCGTGCCAAGCTCAATGAGCTGTCGGATTACTTCCCGGCCAACATGGAGATCGTCTACCCCTACGACACCACGCCGTTTGTGAAGATCTCCATCGAGGAGGTGGTGCAGACCCTGATCGAGGCGATCTTCCTGGTGTTCTGCGTCATGTATCTGTTCCTGCAGAATTTCCGCGCCACCCTGATCCCGACCATTGCGGTGCCTGTGGTGCTGCTTGGTACCTTCGGGGTGATGGCGGCGTTCGGCTTCTCCATCAACACCCTCACCATGTTCGGTATGGTGCTAGCCATCGGTCTGCTGGTGGATGACGCCATCGTGGTGGTGGAGAACGTGGAGCGGCTGATGAGTGAGGAGGATCTCTCCCCGCTGGAAGCGACCCGCAAGTCGATGACCCAGATCACCGGCGCGCTGGTGGGGATCGCCCTGGTGCTCTCCGCCGTGTTCGTGCCGATGGCCTTTTTCGGCGGCTCGACTGGCGCCATCTATCGCCAGTTCTCGCTGACCATCGTCTCGGCCATGGTGCTGTCGGTGCTGGTGGCGTTGATCCTGACTCCGGCGCTCTGTGCCACCCTGCTCAAGCCGATGAAACATGGCGAGTTTGGGGCCAAGCGCGGCTTCTTTGGTTGGTTCAACCGCGCCTTTGATGCCGGTACCAATCGCTATCAGAGCGGCGTGCGCAAGGTGATCAAGCAGGGCGTGCGCTACAGCATCATTTACGGTGCCATGCTGGCGGTGCTGGCCGTGCTCTTTATGCGGATGCCCACCTCTTTCCTGCCGGAGGAGGATCAGGGGGTCATCATGTCCATGGTGCAACTGCCGGTGGGGGCGACCAAGCAGCGCACCGAGGTGGTGCTGGCGGACATGCGCGACTACTTCCTGAAAAACGAGAAAGATAACGTCGATTCCGTACTGACTGTGGCGGGCTTCAGCTTCGCCGGTAGCGGTCAGAACAGTGGCATGGCCTTTATCAAACTCAAGGACTGGAGCGAGCGCAAGAGCCCGGATCGCAGCGCCAATGCCATCATCGGCCGCGCCATGGGTTATCTGTTCAGCATCAAGGAGGCGCAGGTCTTCGCCTTCAACCTGCCTCCCATCCCCGAGCTGGGTACGGCGACCGGTTTTGACTTCTTCCTGCAGGATCGCGGCGGTATCGGTCACGAGAAGCTGATGGCGGCGCGCAACCAGCTGCTCGGCATGGCTGCGCAGGATCCGACTCTGGTGCGGGTGCGCCCGAACGGGATGGAAGATACGCCGCAGCTCGATATCAAGATCGACTATGAGAAGGCGCTGGCGCAGGGGCTCTCCATTGCGGAGATCAACAACACGCTGGCAAGTGCCTGGGGTTCAGCCTACGTCAATGATTTCATCGACCGCGGCCGGATCAAGAAGGTCTATATGCAGGCGGATGCCCCCTTCCGGATGAACCCGGAAGACCTGAAGCTCTGGTATGTGCGCAACAGTGCCGGTCAGATGGTGCCCTTCTCCGCCTTTGCCAGTACCGAGTGGAGCTTCGGCTCACCACGTCTTGAGCGCTACAACGGCGTGCCGGCGATGGAGATTGTCGGGGAAGCGGCGCCCGGCAAGAGTACCGGTGATGCGATGGCTGCCATCGAGCAGATGGTGAAGAAGCTGCCGGAAGGGGTGGGCATCGAGTGGACCGGGCTCTCCTTCCAGGAGCGGCAGGCTGGCTCACAGGCGCCTGCGCTCTATGCCATCTCCTTGCTGGTGGTGTTCCTCTGTCTGGCCGCCCTCTACGAGAGTTGGAGCATTCCGTTCTCGGTGATGCTGGTGGTGCCACTCGGGGTTCTGGGGGCCATTTTGGCTGCCACCCTGCGCGGGCTGGAGAACGACGTCTACTTCCAGGTCGGCCTGCTCACCACCATTGGCTTGTCGGCGAAGAACGCGATTTTGATCGTGGAATTTGCCAAAGAGCTCTATGACAAGGGGATGGGACTGGGTGAGGCGGTGGTGGAGGCGGCGCGCCTGCGTCTGCGTCCGATCCTGATGACCTCGCTTGCCTTTATCCTCGGGGTGCTGCCGCTGGTGATCAGCTCCGGCGCCGGTGCCAGCAGCCGTAACGCCATCGGTACCGGCGTGATGGGGGGGATGATCAGCGCCACCGTGCTGGCCATCTTCTTCGTGCCGCTCTTCTTTGTGCTGGTGATGCGCTACTTCACCAGCCACCAGAGCAAAGAGGCGCGCCTGACCCATACCCATGAGTCAAAACATGACTAATGGCTGGCTGGCGATTGTTCTCTGAACTAACCTGCAGGTGCCAGAATTGGTTTTGATAGAGTCCCTTCCTGTTAATGGGGCAACCAAAATGGTTGCCCCATTTTTCTCCATATTGCTCATGTTTGGCTGCTCTTTCACCACTTTATATGGAGGGGTCATACAGCTCTTTTGGTTCTCCATCGACTCTTGATTAAAAACGAGAGATTAAGACACTTTTTGGTGTGCACTCTTGTCGTAATCGAGATAGAATCTTTCGCTCTATCGGGCTGGTACGGTGTGTCGTTCTTGCCATGTACGAGCGCTATCTTGCTGAAATATGCTAAGTAGCCGCATGGTAAAGCACCATCAAGACAAAATAATGCTGGAGGACACGATGACCAACAGCAAGTACAATCAGGTTAAAAGCAGCAAACTGGGGGCTGTAACCCAGGGGCGGTAGCCAATGAATTTACTGCTGATTTGTTTGGGTTTTACCCATCGCCTATCGCTATGCCTTGTAGTTATGTTGATGTTTAAGACCACAGCCCTGAGCTGTCATTTGTTTTCGCATTAGCCCGCACCCTCTCCCAAACCAACTCTTCGCAAGAGAACACATATCTATGAAAATTCTCGTTACCGGTGGCGCAGGCTTTATCGGCTCTGCCGTGGTGCGCCATATCATCCGTGATACTCAGGATGCCGTTATCAACCTCGATAAACTCACCTATGCCGGCAATCTGGAATCCTTGGGCAGTGTATCGACAAGCGAGCGTTATGCATTTGAGCAGGTGGATATCTGCAACCGTGCCGAGCTGGATAGGGTGTTTGCCCTGCACCAACCGGATGCGGTGATGCACCTGGCCGCCGAGAGTCATGTTGATCGCTCCATTACAGGGCCGGCTGACTTTATCGAGACCAATATCGTTGGCACCTATATGTTGCTGGAAGCGGCTCGCGCCTATTGGAACGGTCTGGACGAGGTCCGCAAAGCGGCCTTCCGCTTCCACCATATCTCCACCGACGAGGTGTATG
Organism: Aeromonas sp. QDB11; assembly: GCF_027705265.1. Classification (NCBI taxonomy): domain Bacteria; kingdom Pseudomonadati; phylum Pseudomonadota; class Gammaproteobacteria; order Aeromonadales; family Aeromonadaceae; genus Aeromonas; species Aeromonas sp. QDB11. Next base: position 16,194 of record NZ_JAPDBM010000035.1, read on the forward strand.
GGGATCTGCCCCATCCGGATGAAGTCGCCGCCGGTGAGCCATTGCCACTCTTTACCGAAACCACCCCCTACGCCCCCAGCAGCCCCTATTCTGCTTCCAAAGCCTCCAGCGACCATCTGGTACGCGCCTGGCGCCGTACTTACGGCCTGCCAACCATCGTCACCAACTGCTCCAACAACTACGGCCCGTACCACTTCCCCGAGAAGCTGATCCCGCTGGTGATCCTCAACGCGCTGGATGGCAAACCGCTGCCGGTATACGGCAAGGGCGACCAGATCCGTGACTGGCTCTACGTGGAAGATCACGCGCGCGCGCTCTACAAGGTGGTGACCACGGGCGTGGTCGGAGAGACCTACAACATCGGTGGTCACAACGAGAAGCAGAATCTGGAGGTGGTCCATACCATCTGCGATTTGCTGGACGAGATGGTGCCCAAAGCGGGCGCTTACCGCGATCAAATCACCTATGTGGCGGATCGTCCGGGTCACGATCGCCGCTATGCCATCGATGCGACCAAGATGAGCAGTGAGCTTGCTTGGCAACCGCAAGAAACTTTCGAATCGGGGATTCGCAAAACTGTGCAGTGGTATCTGGATAACCAGCAGTGGGTCAACAACGTCAAGAGCGGTGCCTACCAATCCTGGATTGAGCAGAATTACGGGGAGCGTGCCTGATGCATATTCTGCTATTTGGCAAAAATGGCCAGGTCGGCTGGGAGCTGCAACGCGCATTGGCGCCGCTCGGGCGCATCACTGCCGTTGATTTTGACTCCACCGACTATTGCGGCGATTTCAGCAATCCGGCTGGGGTGGCCGAGACAGTTCGTCTGTTAAAACCGGATGTGATTGTCAACGCCGCAGCCCATACCGCAGTCGACAAGGCCGAAAGCGAGCGGGAGTTTGCCGAGCTGCTCAACGCGACCAGTGTGGCCGCTATCGCCAAAGAAGCGGAAGTATTGGGTGCCTGGTTGGTGCATTACTCCACCGATTATGTGTTCGATGGCAGCGGCGAACGCCCCTGGGTTGAAACTGATGCGACCGCCCCACTCAACGTCTATGGCGAAACCAAGCTGGCCGGGGAACAGGGTGCAGCCCTCTGCGCTCGTCACCTGATCTTCCGCACCAGTTGGGTCTACGCTGCCCGTGGCGCCAACTTTGCCAAGACCATGCTGCGTTTTGGCAAAGAGCGTAGCGAGATGTCAGTCATCAATGACCAGTTTGGCGCTCCGACCGGCGCCGAGTTGCTGGCTGATTGCACCGCCCATGCGATCCGCGTGGCGCAGCGCAAACCCGAGGTCGCCGGGCTGTACCACCTGATTGCCTCTGGGACTACCACCTGGTTTAACTACGCCCAGCTGGTGTTTGCCAAAGCCAGAGAGGCCGGGGTTGAACTGGCGGTGACACAACTCAACGCGGTGCCGACCAGCGCCTTCCCGACCCCGGCCAAACGCCCCCATAACTCCCGCCTTGATACCGACAAATTCCAGCGTACCTTCGATCTGGTGCTGCCGGACTGGACGGTCGGTGTGGAGCGGATGTTGACCGAGATCCTGGGCAAATAAATCACTGGTCATGGGTGTAGTGACTGCATTCCTGACTGGAAGGGATAAAACGTAAAAGGTGTGGCCGCAAGCTACCCTTTTCTTTTGCAATTTAAAAATAAGAAACAAGCATCATGACCAAACGTAAAGGCATTATTCTGGCCGGTGGCTCAGGCACCCGTCTCTATCCGGTGACCATGGCGGTGAGCAAGCAGCTGTTGCCTATCTATGACAAGCCGATGATCTACTACCCGCTCAGCACCCTGATGCTGGCCGGTATTCGCGATATTTTGATCATCAGTACGCCGCAAGATACTCCCCGTTTTGAGCAATTACTGGGTGATGGCAGCCAGTGGGGCCTGAACCTGCAATACAAGGTCCAACCAAGCCCGGACGGATTGGCCCAAGCCTTTATTCTGGGTGAAGAGTTCATCGGCTCAGACCCCTGTGCGTTGGTGCTGGGCGATAACATCTTCTACGGTCACGACCTGCAGAAGCAACTGGAGGCGGCTGCGGCCAAAGAGAGCGGTGCCACCGTCTTTGCCTACCACGTGCATGACCCCGAGCGTTATGGGGTGGTGGAATTTGATAAAGAGGGCACTGCTATCTCTCTTGAAGAGAAGCCGCTGGAGCCCAAGAGCAACTATGCGGTCACCGGCCTCTATTTCTACGACAACAGTGTGGTGGAAATCGCCAAGAGCCTGAAGCCATCACCCCGTGGTGAGCTGGAAATTACCGATGTGAACCGTATCTATCTGGAGCAAGGCAATCTGTCTGTAGCGATGATGGGCCGAGGTTATGCCTGGCTTGATACCGGTACCCATGAAAGTCTGATTGAAGCGAGCAACTTTATTCAGACTATCGAGACGCGTCAGGGATTGAAAGTCGCGTGTCCGGAAGAGATTGCCTATCGCCAGAAGTTTATTACTGCCGACCAAGTCCGTGAACTTGCTGCGCCGTTGGCAAAAAATGCGTATGGACAATATTTGTTAAGAATGGTTGCCAAAGCCTGATGTGATAGCGGGGGGGAGGGAAGATGCCCCCATAAAGATTAAATTTAATGTGGATAGAGAGATGAATGTAATCAAGACATCAATCCCTGACGTGCTTATTTTTGAGCCAAAAGTCTTTGGTGATGAGCGTGGTTTTTTCTTTGAGAGTTTCAACCACAAGTTGTTTGAAGAGGCGGTGGGATATCCGGTGAATTTTGTGCAGGATAATCACTCCAAATCTTCAAAAGGCGTATTGCGCGGCTTGCATTATCAATTGCCCCCTCATGCCCAGGGCAAGCTGGTGCGCTGTGTTGCAGGTGAAGTGTTTGATGTAGCGGTCGATATTCGCAAAAACTCACCAACCTTTGGACAATGGGTTGGGGTTCATCTTTCAGCAGAAAATAAACGTCAGCTATGGATCCCGGAAGGATTTGCACATGGTTTCGTAACATTGACTGATACTGCAGAGTTTTTATATAAGACAACAAATTATTATTGTCGAGATAGTGACAGAGGTATTATCTGGAACGATGAGCAATTGGCCATAACATGGCCTAATAAAGGTATAGATTATCTTTTATCTGATAAAGACCAACAGCAACCGATGTTTATTAATATGGAATCATTTTTTTAGTCTTGGTTTAATATTTTAATGTGGCAAAGAATAAAAATCTGAAATGACTTTTTTCAGAGTTTTGACGTATTGGATAATGTATTCTTGAATATTTTTTCTCCATGAAGTCTCCTTTCAGGGATCATATTCTAGGGATCATATTCTATTGTGAGGCGATGAGAATCGAGATGGCATTCTTAACAGAAAAGCAACTTAAAAATATTGGATTTAAGTATATTGGTTATAATGTTAAGATAAGTGATAAATGTTCAATTTATAATCCAGAAGAGATCTCTATTGATGATAATTCGAGAATAGATGATTTTTGCCTGATTTCTGGGTTAATACAAATAGGTAAGAATGTTCATATAGCTGCATATTGCAATTTGGCTGGTGGAACATCAGGTATCACAATGAATGATTTTTCTGGGCTTGCATATGGTTGCCATGTCTTTACACAAAGTGATGACTATTCAGGTGAGACAATGACTAATCCAACCATTCCAAAACAATTCAAAAAGGAAACATTCAAGGCAGTTTCAATAGGAAAACATGTAATTGTGGGAACAAAAAGTACTATATTACCGGGTGTTGTTTTATCTGAAGGGTGCTCTGTCGGTGCAATGTCAATGGTAACGAAAAGTACTAAGCCGTGGGGTATATATTTTGGTATTCCAGCTAAGCGCATCAAAGAAAGAAAAATGAATCTTTTAGAGTTGGAGAAAAAGTATATTGCTGAGTTATATAGTAAATAAAAGGGATTTTTATGAACGTGCTTGTTACTGGTGGTAGTCGAGGGATTGGCTTATCTATTGTAAAAAAAATGGCGGCACTAAATCATCGAGTTGTGTACATATATAAAAACACTCCTGCACAAGTTGAGTTACCAAATGTGGTATCGTATAAGTTAGATTTGACAGTAAAAAAACACTGCGATGATTTGTATTCATATTTGTCAGATAATAAAATGATGCCTAATATTTTGGTCAATAATGCAGGTGTGACTTGTGACAAGCCTTTTCATAAAATGACCAACGACGAATGGCTATCAGTAATTAATTTAAATCTTATATCTTTATTTAATATTACTCAGCCTGCATTTTCTTATATGAGAGTTAATGGGTTTGGCAGAATAATAAATGTATCTTCTGTCAATGCACATAAAGGACAGTTTGGGCAGGTTAATTATTGCGCTTCAAAGGCTGGTGTTTTAGGTTTTACAAAAGCCTTGGCTTTAGAAGGTGCAGCTAAAGGGGTAACCGTAAATTCTATATCGCCAGGATATACAGAAACAGATATGATAAATTCTATCAATGTGGACATCCTTAATAAAATTAGAAATGCCATACCAACTGGACGATTTGCAACACCAGATGAGATTGCAACATTGGTTTGTTTTTTATCTTCAGAAGATGCAGCATATATTAATGGTACTGATTACTCCATCAATGGTGCATTATATTAAACTTACATGACGGTGAGCTAATTATGATTCCATTTAATAAGCCATATTTACATGGTAGAGAAGTAGTTTATATTGCTCAAGCAGTCGCTGCTGGAAAAATTTCAGGTGATGGAGCATTCACGAAAAAATGTCATGATTTTTTTGAGAGACGTTATGGGTTTAAAAAAGCCTTAATGACTACATCGTGTACTGATGCTCTAGAAATGGCTGCTCTGTTGCTAGATATAAAGCCTGGTGATGAAGTCATTGCCCCATCTTATACATTTGTCTCGACGGTCAATGCATTCGCTTTACGAGGAGCGAATATCATCTTTGCTGATAGCTATGCAGATCACCCAAATATTGATCCTGAGCAAATCATTAAGCTGATTAATGCCAAAACAAAAGCTATTGTCGTGGTTCATTATGCTGGTGTTGCATGTGATATGGATGCAATCATGGCAATTTCTAAGGAATATAATATTCCTGTAGTGGAGGATGCTGCTCAAGCGATAGATAGTTATTACAAAGGGAAACCACTTGGTAGCATTGGTACTTTTGGTACTTTTTCCTTCCATGAAACCAAGAATATAATATCTGGTGAAGGCGGGTTATTAGCTATTAATGATGAGCGATATATACATCGCGCAGAGATTATTCGCGAGAAAGGAACTAACCGCTCATCATTCTTCCGTGGGGAAGTTGCCAAATATGGTTGGGTGGATATAGGTTCATCATTTTTACCATCGGATATTATTGCTGCTTATCTTTATGCTCAGCTTGAAAATATGGAAACAATTCAAGCTAGACGTAAAGCTATTTGGCAGCGCTATTATGATAAGTTGAGTTCTGCATTAACTAACAGTGGAATTAGATTACCTAAAATTGTTGAATACGCGACTAATAATGCACATATGTTTTATCTTGTATGTGAAAACCTAAAGCAACGAACAGAATTGATTGAAACGCTGAAAAACATCAATATACACGCAGTATTCCATTACTTATCTCTTCACTCAAGTGAATATTATCAGGATAAATATAATGGTCGTTCATTACCAAATTCAGATTTATTTTCTGATACATTAGTTCGTTTACCATTATTCTATGAGTTATTAGATGAGCAGGTAGATACTATTTGTGAGTGTATTTCTGATTTTGTTAAAAAATAAATATAACTTTTCATTTCCTTAATGAAATAATTAAATATGTTTAAAAAAGCGTTCATTCTGTATGGCTGCCAAATATATAAGGCTGTACTTCCATTAGCATTTACACCATTAATATTAAATATATTGGGGGCTGAGCGATATGGAATGATCGCTTTTTTTTATATGTTAGTGGCTTTGCTGGGCCTGCTTGATGCTGGCGTTAGTGGCAGCTTCTTAAAATTAGTTGCAACTAATCGTTCTAGGTTGATTGCATATAAAAAAGTGGCTATCCTTTTTTGTAAAGTATTTGTCGTATTTATTTTTATATCTATAGTGTTGTGGCTATGTTTCTATGTCGGCGATGAATATATAGCCACTAACTGGTTGAATTCATCAATTGAATCATCAGAAGCGACATATGCAATTAAGGCAATAGGATTTATTCTGGCTGCTCTTTATATAAAGTCATATTTAAGTAGTTTTCTTAATGGAATGGAAAAACAGGAGTGGGTGACTATATGGAGTGTTGGTTATAGCTCTCTATTTTATTTTATCTCATATTACGCTATAAAAAATATAGACAACACACTTATTACTTTTTTTGACGTCATGTTTGCAGTGTCATTATTAGATCTTTTTGTGGTTATTTGTTTAGTAGTAGTTGTTTATTTTAAACATTGCCGAACATTAAATTTGGAATTGCTAAATAATAAAGGCGCAGACTCAAATTTACCATGCAGCGATGAGTTGAGTATAAAAAGGACGTTGCGATTTTCAATTCAGCTATCAGGCCTATCTCTAATATGGGTTGTAGCAACACAAGTAGATAAGTTCGTATTGTCAGCCTATATATCATTAGATGAGTATGCTAAGTATCAAATTGCAGTCCAGTTGTGTAGTGTTATTGCAATCTTTAGTGGGCCGCTGACGCAAATTTTATTGCCTCGATTAAGTTCATTGCATGCGAGTAATCAGCTACAGGAGTATTCTAAGTTGTATTGCTCATCTATTCTTATATTTATCGGGGTTCTTTCACCATTGTTGCCATATTTTTTCATCTTTGGGGATGATCTAATAACATTATGGATGAAAGATACAATGTTGAGCCAATCGATAAATATGTATGCTAAATGGCTGGTTGCCGCAGCATTTATTGCTGCAACAATGAATTTCGTATTTATTTGTCTTTATACATTGAACCAACTTAAATATCACTTTTATGCATATGCCACATACTCATTATTTACGATACCGTTATCTATTTTTGTCGCAAAAAACTATGGTGCGATAGGTAGTGCACAGTTTGTGTTTTGTCACACACTTATTTTTATGTTGGTGTGGGGTGGGTGGCAAATGAAGAAAAAATTCCCCAGTTTTGTTGGCTTTCTGGTGCTTTTTTATATATTGATCACTGTCCTTTCTTCAAGCGTATTCATGATTATGAGCATGATATTGGGTGAATCAACGTATCTTGCGGTTAGGGTTTTTATACCCCCACTATGTAATTTTTTATTACTATGTTGTTTGTTTTTTATTTTTAGATGCAAAATTATATCAGTAATATCATCAGTTAAGTTGATTTAGAATGTAAGTTTGTATGGAGATGCTATTCCCCTGACAGTTGCCCACGAAAGGGAGTGTTCATGCGGCTGAGGTATCCTGATTGTCACAGACTGTCCCGATTGTTACGATGAGACAATCGGGGGTATTGAATGAAACTGAGAGAACACTATTCACCAGAGTTTCGGGCAGAGTCGGTTCGACTGGCATTGGAGCAAGACCTTAGCCAAGCGGAAGCCGCCAGAAGGTTGGGGATTGCCAAAGGCACACTGAGCAACAGGGTTGTCGCAGCCAAAGGAGGAAAGGATACATCGGCCATTCCTGGAGCGCGTTCTGTCGCCGAGCTGGAGGCTGAAGTGGCCCGGCTACGCAAAGCTCTCGCACAAGCCAACATGGCGTGCGACATCATAAAAAAGGTGGTTGTAGATTCAATTGGTCAACGCAACAACCATGTGAAAACATGCAGTTGCGGAGGATTGTTGAATGAAGCGAACATTTACTGCAAAGGTAAAAAGCGTTTGTTTTTGAGCTGTAGAAGCGCGGAACAGGCTTCAGTGAGATAGCGAAAATCCTAGATTCGAAACCTGGCACAATTTTTACCATGTTGAGGGACACAGGGGGCATAAAACCTAACGATCGTCGTCGTGCTGTGGCTCACCTGACACTATCTGAACGCGAGGAAATTCGTGCCGGTTTATCTGCAAGAATTAGTATTCGTGCAATTGCGCATGCCCTTCACCGTTCTCCATCAACAATATCTTGGGAAGTTCAACGCAATCGCGGCAGACGTTATTACAAAGCCGTCGATGCGAATAATCGTGCTAGCCGCATGGCTAAAAGACCCAAGACATGACTTCTGGAGTGGAATTCGCAACTGCGAAAACTGGTGCTGGAAAACTCGAGTTGAAATGGTCTCCAGAGCAGATATTGGGGTGGATAAGAAGAACGATGCCCCGCCAGAAGGCGATCCAGATCTCTGCCGAAACAATCTATAAAACGCTGTATTTTCGCAGTCGGAGTGTGTTGCACCACCTGCTTGTCAAGCATCTGCGTCGTTCCCACAGCCTGCGCCATGGAAAGCGCCATACCCGCAAGGGAGAGAGAGGCACCATCAATATCGTGAACGGAATTTCAATTCATGAGCGCTCCAGGCACATCGATAACCGACGCTCTTTCGGCCACTGGGAAGGGGATTTGGTTTCCGGTACCAAGAACTCTCACATAGCCACACTTGTAGATAGAAAATCGCGCTATACCCTTATTCTCAAGCTAAGTGGAAAAGATGCAGGGTCTGTGAATCAAGCACTTACCGAAAAATTTCAAGAGCTTCCACCAAAGCTCAGGCTGTCACTGACATGGGATCGCGGTATGGAACTGGCCAAGCATTTGGAGCTTACCGCCAGCACAGGAGTTCAGGTTTACTTCTGCGACCCTCAGAGCCCCTGGCAACGGGGCACGAACGAGAATACCAATGGTCTGATCCGACAGTACTTCCCCAAAAAGACATGTCTTGGCCAGTTTACCCAGCAGGAACTGGAGCAGGTTGCAACCCAACTAAACAACAGACCGAGGAAAACCCTGAAATTTAAAACTCCAACGGAGATCCTTGAAAAGGGTGTTGCATTGACAAGTTGAATCTACAGCCGCGTACTTTGCTCAGGAGTCACTGCCAAGTACGCGTGGAGAGCCAGGCAGCAGGTCCTCTATCCCATTTCCGTTATCTTCGTGTGCTGGAGGTCTCTCGTGCGGGCTTCTACTACTGGCGTCAGCGTCCACCGTCACAGCGCCAACAAGAAGATGAGCGACTCAAGGTCGCCATTCGGGCTGCTCACAGCAAGACGCGCCAGACTTATGGCGCAGTGCGTTTACAAGCTGAATTGGCCGCCGAAGGATTTTTCGCCGGTCGGGACCGGATTGGGTGATTGCGCCGTGAAATGGTGTTATCTTGCAAACAAAAGCGCAAATTCAAGGCGACAACCCATTCTTCCTATTCCCTGCTGGTGGTGGAGAATCTTCTGGGTCAGGTCTTTGTGCCAACGAAACCCAACGAAGTCTGGACCTGTGTGATATTACCTATATTGCTACCGACGAAGGCTGGCTTTATCTGGCTGGTCTCAAGGATGTGTTTAGCTGCGAAATAGTGGGCTATGCGATGGGAGAGAGGATGACCACCGGGTGTCAGCCTGGCGCTGTTGCGGGCTGTGCTGCAGAAGAGGCCGCCCGTTGGGCTTATCCATAACACAGACCGGGGAAGCCAGTGCTGTGCCAGGTACAATTTGGCATGAAGACCTCCATGTCACGCAAGGGGAACTGCTTCGACAATGCCCCGATAGAAAGCTTTTGGGGGGCTCTTAAAAATGAACTGGTTCATCACCACAGATACCATAGATTCAAGACGAGAGCGGAGGCTACTGCAGCGATTCAGGAATACATAGGGATTTTTTACAACCGCTAACGTCGGCATTCACGACTTGGCAATGTCAGCCGGCTGAGTTTAACAAGAGGTATTGGAGAACGGCTCAGGCTGCTTGATCCGGGACTGTCCGATCTTGTCAGGACACCTCAGTGCGCACTAAAGTAGCTTAAACAAGACACCGGTTTGAGGCCGGTGTCAGGTGATAACTAGAACTGTACATAAGGTTGAATCTGAGTGAATTATTATATTTATGCACCTACTTATGATGAAAATAGCGGTGGTTCGGTTGTGTTGCACCGCTTATGTCATCTGATTAATCAAATTGATGGTTGTAATGCCTACTTAGTACCATTTTGTCCGGAGAGAAAACCTTTAAATACCCTGTCGGTAATTTTTATAGATATATTAAAAATAATTAAATGGTTAATTATTCTTCCATTTGAAAAATATTTATTTAAGACCCACCCATCTTGGGATACACCAATAAAAACAAAATTTGAAATGAAAGATGTCCAAGATTCGATAGTTATTTACCCAGAAATCACATATGGTAATCCATTAAATGCAAGTAATGTCGTCAGATGGTTCCTTCATCAACCAGGGCACTTTACTAAGCATGTTTGCATTGGTGTTAACGAATTTCATGTCAAGTTTAATAGCGCTATAAAAGATTTCAACCATTGCTTTTCGCATCTATCGGAACGAGAGTTAAAGGTTATTTATTATCCATTGGAATATTATAATGAACATGGCATAGTAAAGAGAGAGGGGTGTTGTTATCTTGTTCGTAAAGGGGGCGATAAAGATAAATGTCACCCTGAAACAGCAATTAAAATAGATGGTTTAAGCCATGCTCAGGTTTCAAATTTTTTTAAAAAATCTAAACGATTTATTTCTTATGATGATTACACTGCGTACTCCATTTTTGCTGCATTGTGTGGCTGTGAGTCAGTGGTGGTTCCTTCAAATGGTATCTCAAAAGAGCAATGGTATCCAAATCCAACAGATCGATATGGCATCGCTTATGGTTTTTCAAATGAAGAGTTATCACTGGCGTATGACTCTAGGGGGAAATTATTAGAACATATTGAAAAAGAGCATCAACGCTCATTCGATAACGTTGTGAGGTTTGTTGATGAAACAATTATGTTTTTCAAATGCAGAGAAAAATCATAAAAAAGAGATGTTTATTATATAACGTTATCGAACTATGCAATATAAACTCGTCTTTAATTAATCTGATATTTAAGTTTAAATTATTGATGATTGTTGGTTTGATGCGTTTTTTAAAAAATCTACAATGTCCTCAAAATTTGAAATAATAAAAGGCTTTCAGCACAATGGGGCGTGTTCTTATCTCAAAATTTTTCCTCATGTCATTGTTTTTTTCAATATTATTGGGGGTGGTATCAGCATTTAAACCGATTGACTTATTGCCTGATATGTCAATATATAAAGAATATTTTTATGGCATTGTTAGTGGTGCAGATATAATAGTTGAACCATCATACGTTCTAGTGTCAAAAATATCCTATCTTTTGGGAGTCGGTTTTCCATTTGTCATATTTATATATTTTTTCTTTTCGTTGTTAATTAAAGCGTATGTAATAAGAAAAGATAGCGAAAGATATGTGTTTGCACTTTTGTATATAACGTCATATATGTTATTACACGAGTTCATCCAGATTCGTATTGGTATTGCGATATCAATGCTATTTATAGGCTGTTACCTTCATTTTCATGGTAGGATACTAAGTGGTGCGGCAGTAATACTTGCCGCTGCACTATTTCATGTATCTGCAATAATATTCCCAATAATATTCTATTTCGCTGTTTTTGTATCTAACAAGCGGGTTGTATTTATTTTGCCAATGCTTGTATTAATTTCGTTTGTGGCTTCTTTGAGTAATAGTTTTAATATTTTAGATTTTTTGAACTTACTACCAAGTGCATTTCAATATAAAATCAATCTATATGTAGAAATGCAAAGCTATTTGAATGAAGATATAAATATATTATCCATCAGGTTGTTGATATTTTACTTTGTCATCGCCTTGTTATGGCATTCTATAGATAGATTGATATATACAGATAAAATAATTTTAATTGTCTGTACTTGCTTTATCATTATAATGCTATTTTCGGTGGGTTTACCTTCATTAGCTTTGAGAGTAGTTGAAATCGCCGGTCCATTTTTTATACTTTTGATTGCTAGGTTGAGGCGTTACTTTGCAAAACCATATGTATATGCAATATGGTTAGTGACATTTGTATCTAATATATATTACTCATATTATTTTTTCGGTTAAACAGCGATTGTTTGTTATTGAAAATGGAAAAGACAATGTATGATGATCTATTAATAGTCATTGTGACTTATAAAAAAAGAATTAAAGATATTCAGTTTTTTAATGAAGTAAATTTATCTGTGCATAAATTTGATGTGTTGGTTTATGATAATTCTCCATTACCTCAGTTAATCAATGAACAAGATTTTCCATACTTAAAATATATCCATGATAGCCAAAACCCAGGAGTGAGTGCTGCATATAATTGTGCTTTTAAGCATGCAGAAAGAAATAATAAAAAGGTTGTATTACTATTGGATCAAGATACAACCTTCAAAACCGCTTTTTTGCCTGTATATTTTAATAGTTACACAGAATATGGCGATAAGTACATCTATGCACCAATGGTATGCAATGATGCCAAAAGTAAAGTGTATTCACCATCTGGGCTAAGGTGGTTTGTTGGTAAAGCGCAACAGTACAACGACATTAGCTATCACCAAGTGTACTGTCTAAGTCAACATTCAGTAATAAATAGTGGATTAATGATTCCATTGTCATTATTCAACACTGTTGGTGGATATAATGAAAAAATCAAGCTTGACTTTAGTGATGTATATTTTATTGAAAGATACAAGGAAATAAATAACCATATAATACTACTACCTATAAATATAATGCATAGTCTTTCTGGCGATGAGGGATATGACAAGGAAAGGGAGCTACATCGTTTTAAATATTATTGTGTGGGCGCTAGAGAATTAGCAAAAAGTTTAGAGAAAAACACCTTTTATACTGTTTTAAGACGAATGATAAGGCTTGTTATGAAATACCGCACTTTAAATCCGCTAGCTACAGTAGCTAAATATTACTTGAGTGATGTAGTGTTATGAGGATTTCTGTTTGCATGGCCACCTATAATGGTGAAAGCTATATAAAAGAACAGATTGAAAGCATTCTACCTCAGTTGAGGGACGGTGATGAATTGATCGTTTCTGATGATGGGTCTACAGATCAAACATTAGAGATAGTCTTTTCTTTTGAATGTGAAAAGGTGAAAATATTACATGGTCCGAGAGATGGCCTAATAAAAAACTTCGAGAATGCGATTAATGCAGCCAAGGGTGATTATATTTTTTTGTGTGATCAAGATGATGTTTGGCTAAAAAATAAAGTTAATGTCTTTAAAGCTGCCTTTGAAAATGGTGCTGATTTAATCGTATCTGATTGCCACGTGGTTGATTCAAAGGTAAAAATAATTAACGAATCTTTTTTTTCCTTAAGAAACAGCAGGGTTGGTTTTTTTTCTAATCTTGTACGAAATGGTTTTTTGGGTTGTTGTATGGCGTTCAAAGCAGAACTTAAACCCAAAATTCTACCATTTCCTAATAATATACCGATGCATGATTGGTGGATAGGTCTTGTTGCTAGCCTTTATGGTGAGGTGGTTTTTATTAATCAGCCGTTAATTCTTTATCGCCGCCATGGTAATAATGCATCACCTACGGGGGATAAAAGTTCATTTCCTTTGATGACTCAAGCTGCACATAGGCTTAGTTTATGTTTCTATTTAATGAAGGTGTATTTAAAATGAATAATAAAGTGGCATTCATTACTGGTATCACTGGCCAAGACGGTTCTTATTTAGCCGAGTTGTTGGTTGAAAAAGGGTATCAGGTGCACGGTTTAATTCGTCGTGCCTCCTCTTATAACACCTCGCGTATCGATCATCTGCGTCAGGTTAGTGACAATATCACTTTGCATTATGGTGACTTGTCTGACAGCTCTAACCTTAACCGCTTGATTAAAGATATTGCACCGGACGAAGTGTATAACTTGGGGGCTATGTCTCATGTCGCCGTCTCTTTTGAATCACCGGAATATGCCGCAGATGTGGATGCCATCGGTACTTTGCGTATTCTTGAAGCTATTCGGGTGAATGGCTTGGCGCAAAAGACTAAGTTTTATCAAGCCTCTACCTCTGAGCTGTATGGCTTGGTACAAGAGATCCCGCAGCGCGAAACCACCCCGTTTTATCCGCGTTCACCCTATGCGGTGGCCAAGATGTATGCATACTGGATCACCGTGAACTACCGCGAATCCTATGGCATGTATGCATGTAACGGCATTTTATTTAACCATGAATCGCCACGCCGTGGTGAAACCTTTGTCACCCGCAAGATAACCCGCGCTATCGCCAATATCGCTCAAGGTCTCGAAAGCTGCCTGCATCTGGGCAATATGGATGCGCTGCGCGACTGGGGCCACGCCAAAGATTACGTGCGTATGCAGTGGATGATGCTGCAACAAGATGCCGCTGAAGATTTTGTGATTGCTACCGGCAAGCAGATCTCTGTGCGTGAATTTGTGCGCATGTCAGCTAAAGAAGCTGGCATCGAACTGACTTTTAGCGGCGAAGGGGTGGATGAAATCGCCACCGTCAGCGCCATCAGTGGCGATAACGCCCCTGGTGTCATGGTGGGTGATGTGATCGTCAAAGTCGATGAGCGTTTCTTCCGCCCATCCGAGGTTGAAACCCTGCTCGGCGACCCGGCCAAGGCCAAGGCCAAGCTGGGTTGGGTGCCAGAGATCACTGTGGAAGAGATGTGCGCCGAGATGGTACAAAGCGACCTAAACAAGGCCAAGCAACATGCCTTGCTCAAAGCCCACGGCTTTGATGTTTCCCTGTCGGTGGAGAATTGATCGATGACAGCGCAACAGGCTAAACAGCGGGTATTTGTCGCTGGTCATCGGGGCATGGTCGGTTCGGCCATCTGCCGTCAGTTAAAACAGCGTGCGGATGTAGAACTGGTGGTGCGCACTCGTAGCGAGCTGGATTTAACCTCTCAGCAGGCTGTGACTGCGTTTTTTCAAAACGAGCGCATCGACCAAGTCTATTTGGCGGCCGCCAAGGTGGGCGGTATTCATGCTAACAACAGTTACCCTGCCGAGTTTATTTTTGAAAACCTGATGATGGAGTGCAACATCATCCATGGTGCACATCTGGGCGGGGTGCAAAAGCTGCTGTTTTTAGGTTCATCGTGCATTTACCCCAAGCTGGCGGAGCAACCGATGAGTGAGGCAGCTTTGCTGACCGGTATGCTGGAAGCTACCAACGAGCCCTATGCGATTGCCAAAATAGCTGGCATCAAGCTGTGTGAATCCTATAACCGCCAATATGGCCGCGATTATCGCAGCGTGATGCCAACCAACCTGTATGGCGAAAACGACAACTTTCATCCGGAAAACTCTCATGTGATCCCAGCGTTGATGCGCCGTTTTCATGAAGCCAAATTACTCGGTGACAGCAAAGTGGTAGTATGGGGCAGCGGCACGCCGATGCGCGAGTTTTTGCATGTTGATGATATGGCTGCTGCCAGCGTGCATGTGATGGAGCTGGCCGATGAAATTTATCAGGCCAATACCGAGCCGATGCTGTCGCACATTAACGTGGGCACCGGGGTTGATTGCACCATTCGTGAATTGGCGCAGACCATGGCCAAGGTGGTTGGTTTTGCCGGTGAGGTGGTGTTTGATGCCACGAAGCCCGATGGTACCCCGCGCAAGTTGATGGATGTCAGCCGCTTGGCTCATTTGGGCTGGCGTTATACCCACTCATTAGAGGCTGGCTTGACCCTGACTTATCAGTGGTTCCTGGCGCATCAGGATGATTTTCGTAAATGAGCCAGAGTCAGCCAAGCCCTTGGTTAGACAAGGCACAATTTCAACAGATAGTGGCGGCAACGCCACTTATCTCGGTTGATTTGATTGTACGCAACGAGCTTGGACAGATACTGCTTGGACGTCGTTTAAACCGCCCAGCACAAGGCTTTTGGTTCGTACCTGGAGGTCGGGTGCGTAAAGACGAACGGTTAAATGATGCTTTTTGGCGTTTAACTGAGGAGGAGTTAGGGGTTGCTGCTAGTCGTGGCAGCGCCCGTTTGCTTGGGCCTTATGAGCACTTTTATGCCGATAACTTCTCCGGCACCGATTTCACCACCCATTACGTAGTGCTGGGGTATGAATTGGCGTGGCAAGGGCAACAAGATGCCTTGCCCATCAGCCAGCACGACCAATATCGTTGGTTTGATGTAGCTGAATTGCTGCAAGACCTAAGCGTGCATCAGCACACCAAAGATTATTTTTTAGATAGGACGTAATGCCATGATACTGCCAGTTGTAATGGCCGGGGGCTCCGGCACTCGCCTGTGGCCTTTGTCGCGCACTCTGTTCCCCAAGCAGTTTTTATCTCTGACTAGTGATGCCACCCTGTTGCAAGAGACCTTGCTGCGCCTGAGCCCGTTAGCGCATCAGCCGGCCTTCATCATCTGCAATCAAGAGCACCGTTTCATCGTGGCCGAGCAGCTGCGCAAAGGGCATTTGCAACACAGTGGGATTGCGCTGGAGCCGTTTGGCCGCAACACTGCACCAGCGGTGGCTATCGCCGCTCTACATGCTAGCGCGCAAGGTGACGATCCCTTATTGCTGGTGCTGGCCGCCGACCATGTGATCGCCAAACCAGCCGTTTTTTGCCAAGCGGTGAAAGTGGCTATACCCTTGGCCGAACAGGGCAAGTTAGTCACCTTTGGCATAGTGCCTACCGCGGCAGAAACCGGTTATGGCTATATCCAGCAGGGTAGTGAAGTGGGCCATGGCGCAAGCACCGTTGCAGCATTTGTCGAGAAACCTGATTTAGCTACAGCTCAGCAATATTTGGCCGATAGTCGTTACTTGTGGAACAGCGGCATGTTCTTGTTTAAGGCCTCTGTGTATCTGCAAGAGCTTAAACACCACAACCCTGCCATGCTGGCCGCCTGTGAGCAGGCGCTGGACTTGGCGCAAGATGATCTGGACTTTATCCGCCTTGATCCAGATGCCTTTGCCGCCTGTCCAGATGATTCTATCGATTATGCTGTGATGGAAAAAACCGCCAACGCTGTAGTGATGCCGCTCGATGCCAATTGGAGCGATGTCGGCTCTTGGTCTGCCCTGTGGGAAGTGAGCGACAAAGACGCACAAGGCAATGTGCTGCACGGTGATGTGTTAACCGAGCAGACTCACAACAGCTTTATCTATGCTCAGCACCGCTTAACCGCCACCGTTGGCATTGACGATGTGGTGGTGGTTGAAACCAAAGATGCGGTGTTGGTGGCGCATAAAGATCGGGTGCAAGAGATCAAAGGGATCGTCAATCAGTTAAAAGCGGCCAAGCGCCCCGAGCAGTTGCAACACCGCGAAGTGTTTCGCCCCTGGGGTAGTCACGATGCGATTGCCGATGGGCAGCGCTATCACGTTAAACATGTAATGGTCAAACCGGGCCAAAAAACTGCTCTGCAAATGCATTATCACCGTGCTGAACATTGGATCATTGTTTCTGGCATCGCTCGGGTAACCCGAGGTGATGAAACCTTTTTGATTTCAGAAAATGAATCAACTTATATTCCGGTCGGTGTGGCCCATGCCATTGAAAACCCTGGCAAGATCCCGCTTGAGATGATTGAAGTGCGTAGTGGCATTTATCTTGAGGAAGATGATATTGTGCGTATTCCATCTACCGGAGTGGGCTATTGATGAATATTTGCACTATTTGGATGGTGGCTGATGCTTAATACAAAAAATGTAATTGGCACGAGTGGTGTGAAATTTGGTACCAGTGGTGCACGCGGCTTGGTAGTCGATTTTAATCCCGAAGTGTGTGCGGCTTTTACTCATGCCTTTGTTGCGGTATTGCGTAATGAGTTTGCCCCCAGGCAATTAGCCTTGGCCATCGATAATCGCCCCAGCAGTTATGCAATGGCGCAAGCCTGCGCCGCGGCATTAATTCAAGCAGAGGTTGAGCCAATCTATTACGGGGTTATCCCGACACCGGCACTCGCTTATCAGGCGATGCAAGACAGCATGCCATGTATCATGGTCACCGGTAGCCATATTCCATTTGATCGTAATGGGCTGAAATTCTATCGACCCGATGGTGAGATCACTAAGGCTGATGAGTTGGCGATTTTGGCTGCTGAGGTCGAATTTCACTCTTTACCCGTATTACCTGAGTTGATTGCTAGCCCACATGCTGCTAAAAGTTATTGTGAACGTTACGCCTCTTTGTTTTCTAGCGATATGTTAGTGGGTAAGCGTATCGGTATTTATGAGCATTCCAGCGCTGGTCGTGAACTCTATGCCCCATTATTTAAGTCTTTGGGGGCTGAGGTTGTGCGTATCGAGCGTAGCGATAAGTTTGTGCCGATCGATACTGAAGCGGTAAGTGAAGAAGATAAAGTCAAGGCAAGGTTGTGGTCTGCCCAATACCAACTGGATGCAATCTTCTCTACCGATGGTGATGGTGATCGACCTTTGGTGGCTGATGAAAATGGTCAATGGTTGCGCGGTGATATCTTGGGGTTGTTGTGTGCCAGTGCTTTAAAGATAGATGCCCTGGCGATCCCGGTCAGTAGTAATACAGTGATTGCTAATTGCGGTCGCTTTAACAAAGTACAACTGACCAAAATTGGCTCGCCATATGTGATTGCCGAGTTTTCCCTATTAGCCAAGCAGTATTCACGTATTGCTGGTTTTGAAGCCAACGGTGGTTTTTTGTTGGGGAGTGATATTGATCTCGCTGGCAAACCGCTGGCGGCCTTGCCAACCCGTGATGCGGTGCTGCCATTTTTAATGTTGTTATCAACTGCGGGCAAGGGGAGGATTTCCCCCTTGGTGGATGCCTTACCTGCCCGTTACACCCACTCTGATCGGATCCAACATTTTGCCACTGCTCGTTGCCAAGCGATTTTAGCTGAGGGTCTCAAAAACCCGCAAGACTTGTTGGTGAAACTTGGTTTTAACGATGTGCAGGTTATCTTGGCAGATACCACAGATGGTTTGCGGTTGACTTTAAGTCATGGTTGGGTTATCCATCTGCGTCCCTCTGGTAATGCCCCTGAACTGCGTTGTTACGTCGAGGCGGATGATATGGCTAAGGCGCAGGCGTTGGTAGAGCAGGTGTTACATCGTGTGACATTGTTATAATCCGTGTATCAAGGGATGTACTCTTTATTAAATCATCCTCAGAACTGTTGGATATAAAATGAAAAACTGCAGTTGCTGAGTTTACTTTTGTTTTAAGTCGGTGATGGCTAATTTATTAAAATCGCTGATTTATATTTTTATATGGTCGAATGGGCAGAGTGAAAATGAAAGTCTCTATTATTACCGTTTGTTACAATTCAGAAAAAACGATTGAAGACACGATTCGCTCTGTAGCAGGCCAAACATATAAAGACATTGAATATATCATTGTTGATGGCGGCTCAACTGATCAAACGAACGAAATCGTAAAAAAATATTCAGATATTGTTAGTGTTCATATCAGCGAAAAAGACAGCGGGCTGTATGATGCTATGAATAAAGGTATTAAGTTGGCAACAGGAGATGTTATTGGCATTCTGAACTCTGATGATTTTTTTGTTTCAGACAATAGCCTCGCAGAGTTAATGGATGGTTTTTCTAGTCCTGATATTGATGCCGTGTATTCAGATTTAGTTTATGTTGAATCAGCAAATACAAATAATGTTACAAGATTATATAGCTCTAAGATTTTTAAAAAATCTTTGATTAAATTTGGGATGATGTTACCCCACCCCACTTTTTATGCTAAAAAACATATATATGATAACTATGGACTCTATAAATTAAACTACAGAGTGGCAGCTGATTTTGAATTTATTGCGCGATGCGTTATGAATAACATTACTTTACATAGAGTGCCTTCAATTACTGTCAAGATGAGAGAAGGGGGGATTAGCTCTAGTGGTATTCTTTGGCGTATACACCAAAATATGGAAATAGTGAGGGCATGCAAGGAAAATGGTATCAGTACAAATATTTTCTTCGTGGCGTTAAAATTACCATATAAACTATTTTCCTTGTTAACCAGAAAGTTTGTCAGAGTCTAAAGAATGAAAATTTTAATCACAGGTTCGACGGGTTTTATCGGTCGAGAGGTTATAGCTCAAAAGGCTGATTTTCGTTGCGTCATTCGAGATGGAGAATCGTTAAGTTGCGATGATGTTTTTATTATCGGTAGATTAGATAAAAGCACATGCTGGGATGCTGGGCTTGAAAATATCAATGCGGTTATTCATTTGGCGGGCATCGCACATAACAAGAATGTTAGCCAAGATGATTTTCGTTCTGTAAATACAGAGGGGACGCTGCATCTTGCTCGCGAAGCCGCTAGGCTAGGAGTAAAAAGGTTTGTTTTTGTTAGTTCAATTGGGGTGAATGGCACATTTACAGATAAAATGCCATTTAATATTAACTCAATAGCTAATCCACATAATCATTATGCACAGTCAAAATATGAGGCTGAGCTTGGATTAAAAGAAATAGCGGATGAAACTGGTCTTGAAGTCGTCATTGTGCGGCCTACACTGGTGTACGGAGTAAATGCACCAGGTAACTTTGGTATGCTAACCAAACTTGTAAGATTGTTGCCGTTTTTACCTTTTGGCTTGGTCAATAACAGACGCAGTTTTATCTCGGTTAAAAACATAGCAAGTCTTCTTCTTGAGTGTGCAACAAACCCGAATGCTGCTGGCCATATTTTTTTAGCATCCGATGGTGACAATGTTTCTACTAAAAAACTCACCAATGCTATTGCTGAGGGACTGGGCAAAAAAGTGATTCAGTTGCCAATTCCTACGAGTTTTATGCGTTTATGTGGTAAGTTGACTGGTAAGTCAGCAGTTATAGAACAGCTATTAGGTAATTTAGAGGTTGATTCATCTAACCTTCAAGAGGTCTTAGGATGGACTCCTCCGCTTAGTATGAGTCAGGCAATGGCTTCGCTGCGTGAATTAAAATAACTTCAGGTGGATAATAATGATTCGTCTAATAGATTTTCTTGCTTCTTTCTTTGGCTTGCTGCTGCTATGGCCACTTTTGTTGCTGGTGACCATCATGGGTTTTTTGGATACTGGCTCGCCGATTTTTATTCAGACCCGAGTGGGAAAAGATAAAAATCCATTTAAGCTAATTAAATTTCGAACCATGTCTGTCGATACCCAGTCGGTGGCGAGCCACTTGGCTAACACAAGTTCGATCACCAAGCTAGGGGCCTTTTTACGCAAGACTAAAATTGATGAACTTCCACAACTCATTAATGTACTTAAAGGTGAGATGAGCTTGGTTGGGCCTCGACCTAATCTATTTAATCAGGAAGAACTAATCAAAGAACGTGATGCTTTGGGTATTTATGATGTATTGCCTGGTATTACAGGTTTAGCTCAGATTCAGAATATTGATATGTCTACACCAGCATTGTTAGCCAAAACTGATCGTGAAATGATTGATTCATTAAATATTGAAAAATACTTTCGCTACATACTGATGACCGCAACAGGCCGTGGCAGTGGTGATGCAATTAAAAATAAATAAATATGTATTTATATTGGGATAAATCATGTTGGATCTTTTTTTAGGTATCTCTCGTTTCTATAAGCGACTAATCAGTGTATTTGCTGACTCGATATTACTGTCAATCGCATACTGGGGGGCGTTTGGAGTTCGTCTTGACGCAGAGGCGCCATTTGACGATGTCAACTATTGGCATGTCCTGGCATTGCTTCTCCCTGTGACTATTTTCATATTTATGAAATTGGGTCTTTATCGTGCCGTATTACGGTATGTGGGATTTAAAGTACTATGGACTGTGTCATTGGGGGTAGCTCTGTCTGCCGTCATGTTTGTCATGTTGGCTTTCTTTCTTGCCGTACCTTTGCCAAGAACAGTCTCTCTTATCTATTTCTCATTTGCAGTGTTATTGGTTGGTGGGGTTAGGCTTTTCTTCAGAATGGCCATTCACCGTGGAAAACATACCCGTATTCCGGTTCTAATATATGGTGCTGGAGCATCTGGACGTCAATTACAGATAGCCTTGAATCAAGGGCAAGAATTTTATCCTGTTGCATTTGTCGATGACGATAACTCCTTGGTTAAAGCTGTTATTCAAGGCGTCAGCGTCTATAGCTCTGAAAGTATAGCTAATTTGATTTCCCAGTTTGAAATTAAGAAAATATTGTTAGCAATGCCCAGTGCATCTCGAGCTCGCCGTCAAGAGGTTATCAATCATTTAGAGCACTTTCCATGCGAGGTACTCTCTATTCCTGGCATGGTGGACTTGGTCGAAGGAAAGGCTCACATTGATGAATTGAAAGAAGTCTCTATCGAAGATCTGCTAGGTCGGGATCCTGTTGATCCGATCCCTAATTTGATGAACGCCAACATATCTGGCAAGAAAGTCATGGTTACCGGAGCGGGGGGCTCTATCGGTTCGGAATTATGTCGACAAATCATTCGCTGCCGACCAGAAAAGTTGGTCCTTTTTGAATTGTCAGAGTATGGATTATACGCTATTGATAAAGAGCTAAGGGAGTTATGTATAGCTCAGAG
Organism: Aeromonas sp. QDB11; assembly: GCF_027705265.1. Taxonomy (NCBI): domain Bacteria; kingdom Pseudomonadati; phylum Pseudomonadota; class Gammaproteobacteria; order Aeromonadales; family Aeromonadaceae; genus Aeromonas; species Aeromonas sp. QDB11. Next base: position 38,641 of record NZ_JAPDBM010000035.1, read on the forward strand.
CCTTGATGTTGAAATTATACCCCTGTTGGGCTCTGTGCAAAGAATGCATCGCTTACAAGCCGTGATGCGTTATTTTCAAGTTCAAACAGTTTATCATGCCGCGGCCTATAAGCATGTTCCTTTGGTTGAATATAATGTTGTTGAGGGGGTTCGTAATAATGTTTTTGGTACCTTGTACAGTGCTCAAGCGGCTATCTCGGCAGGAGTGGAGACATTTGTCTTAATTTCTACTGATAAAGCAGTACGACCAACTAACACCATGGGAACGACCAAGCGGTTGGCTGAGTTGGTGCTTCAAGCCCTTGCAGCTGCGCAGTCTCACACTCGCTTTTGCATGGTGCGTTTTGGCAATGTGCTAGGTTCTTCCGGATCCGTTGTGCCTTTATTCCGACAGCAAATCCGCTCTGGTGGGCCGCTTACAGTCACTCATCCTGATATCACTCGATATTTTATGACAATTCCTGAAGCTTCTCAGCTGGTGATTCAGGCTGGAGCCATGGGAGAGGGGGGCGATGTATTTGTGTTGGACATGGGGAAATCAGTCAAGATTATAGATTTAGCATATCGCATGATACGCCTCAGTGGTTTGCGCGTTAGAAATGAACAATTTCCCGACGGTGATATCGAAATCAAGATTACGGGGTTACGACCTGGCGAGAAGCTTTATGAAGAGTTGTTAATTGGTGAGCAAGTCGAAGGGACTGCACATCCGCGTATAATGAAAGCATCTGAGCAGATGCTCACTTGGTCTGAACTTCGGGCATTTTTGGTGGATCTCGACATCGCTTGTCATCAGTTTGATCACGAAAAAATTCGTGAACTCTTACTTGGTATTCCAGCTGGTTTTTCACCAACAGACGGTATTTGTGATCTTGTGTGGCATGCGAGAATCACAAGTCATGGACAGTTAAATAAACCGACATCAACTAATATAGATTTTCTTTATTCAGATTCATCACTACCTATGCAATGAATATTATGATCTAATTGGTGATAAATAATGTTGTTGTTGTGCGTTTTCACGTGGAGTTTTAGCTTGGGCAACTTCATGTTGAATTTTCACCGTTAAAATTGTTTTAATGATACTTTTTTATCATCGAATAACTATCCACTTGGATTGTTATCGGCAATCCATAAGCGGACTTTGATTAAATTTTAATATCGGCAGGCATTAAACATAATGAATAAAATGAAAGGACTGTGTTTATCATCCGCAGCTTTGATTGGAACGGTAGTCGCTGCACCACAAATAACACCAGAGATGATGGCGAAATTTAAGCAGTTATCTCCTGCCCAGCAGCAGGCATTGGCTGCACAGTATGGTGTCGATACCTCTCAGTTGGGCGGGGGGGCAGGACAAAAAAGTAGCGTTACTCCGGTTAAGACTGCGCCGGTAGCCGCTCCTCGGGAGGTTGATTATAGCCAAACTTCCCAGCGGCCTTTGGTGGCCGGTGTTGCGCAAGAGGGAACGTTACAGCCTTTTGGTTACAATGTTTTTGCCGGTGAACCTCTAACCGATGCTCCGGTCGTCGATATGCCGGTGGCAGATGATTATGTTATGGGGCCAGGTGATGAAATTCGGGTTCAGCTTTATGGCAAGGAAAATGCGACTTATACCCTCGCAATAGGGCGGGAAGGGTTTATCGATTTCCCCTCGCTGGGGCCAATAGCTGCTTCCGGGCAATCGTTCCAGCAATTGCGTAGTGAGCTTGAGAGCCGAATTAAAGAGCAGAAGATTGGGGTTGAAGCCTTTATCAGCTTCGGAGCGCTGCGTACCATGCAAGTATTTGTCATGGGTGATGCTTATCGCCCCGGGGCTTATAATGTTAATGGTATGGCGACTGTGACTCAGGCTCTGCAGGCTGCAGGTGGTATTGATACCGTTGGCTCATTGCGCAAGATCCAGGTCAAGCGTGCTGGTAATAAAGTTATTGATGTTGATCTTTACAAGATGTTGGTTTGGGGGGACACCAGTCAGGATATTCGGTTGCGCTCTGGTGATACGGTCTTTGTCCCAGCCAAGGGCAATGAGGTGAGTATTGATGGTCTTGTCAAACGCCCTGCTATTTACGAGCTGAGTGGCCCAGCTGCTCTGAGTAATGTGTTGGGATTGGCTGGAGGGATGAAAGCCTCGGCATTGAATGAGGTGTCAGTCACTCGTTATGGTGAGAGTGGTATGCGGGTTTTCAACCTGAACTTGTCAAATCAGCATGACCGCCAGTTTGTCGTTCGCGATGGCGATAAAATTAATGTCAAGCCAAGCACCACAGAATACAGTCAGGCTGTTGTAGTGAAAGGTGCAGTAGTCCGAGATGGTGTCTTTAGTTTTGAGCCTGGTATGCGGATTAGTCGTGTGCTGCAGAGCGCTGAACGCGACCTGACTTCGGTGACAGATCTCAACTATGCCTTGGTTGTGCGTGAAATGGATGCTCAACGAAATATTGAGGTGCTGCAATTCAATTTGGGGCGTGCATTGCAAATGCCTGGTGGGGAGGATGATCTCCGCTTACAGCCGCGCGATCAGGTGTTGATTTTTAGTAATGATGCAACAGATAGATTGAAGCAAGTGGCTAATAGTCACCCTTCTTCCGAGGGGCTTAACCAGCTGACCAAGCAACGAATTCAGCAGCAAGCTGACGCTGTAGATAATAGTACTGGTGCCGATGTTAAAGTTAGTGAAATTAGTAAACAGGACAAAATGACTTTGTCGAAGGTGTCCGGTTCAACAGAGACCGAAGCAATGGTCGGTGCTTCTCGTCAAGCTTTGCTATCCCCAGTTCTGGAGCGTTTGAAAGCACAAGCTGCCCAAGGTAAGCCGGTCCAGATTGCCGAGGTGCGTGGCGAGGTAAAATATCCGGGGATTTATCCTTTAACGCGATATAGCCGCACTCATGATTTGATCTTGGCTGCTGGCGGTTTTAATGAAAAGGCAAATATAATTGAGTTATCCCGTGTCAACGAGCGCGGCAATGACATCTCGATTGAAAATCAACGGCTGGATTTGGCTACGGCAAATCGGGTGACCGGTTCGCCATTGGTTCAATCAAAAGATAGCCTGAATGTATTACCGCATCCTCAATGGCGTGAGGAGGCAACGGTTCAAGTTTTTGGCGAAGTCAAGTTCCCAGGGACTTATACGGTTCGCCGTGGCGAAAGTTTGAGTGATTTGATTCAGCGGGTCGGTGGTATTACGCCCTATGCCAATCCAAATGGGACAGTATTTGCCCGTGAAGCGCTGCGCAAGCAGGAAGCTGAACGTCTTGAGTTGTTGCGCGATGAATTGAAACAAGAAATTGCAACAATGACGTTGCGTCGGCAATCCAGCATTGCAAACTACAATAGCTCTCCTGCTGAGGCTATGACAGTTGTTAATCAGCTGGAAAATACCAAGGCAATTGGTCGTATGACGATTGATATGCCTGCTATTTTAAGCGGTGAAAAGAATGCCGATGTCATGCTACAAGATGGTGATAAGGTTTACGTTCCGGCCTTGCAGAATGTGGTATCAATTCAAGGGATGGTACAGTTTCCCTCTACTCACATTTATGATGGTGAGTTGAGTATTAAGGATTATCTAAGCCGTGCTGGTGGGACCAAGAAACAAGCGGATACGGATCGTATCTATGTCATAAAAGCAAATGGCAGTGTCATGTTGCCTGGTGATAGCTGGTTTGGTGGTCGGAAAGGGTTGGAACCTGGTGACAGTATTATTGTACCTGTGGATTCTGACTATCTGGATAATTTGAGCATAATGACTTCTGCAACCCAGGTTCTCTATCAACTTGGTGTCGCATGGAGTGCAGTAAAATAATAACTGCGCTTGTTTGATAACTTTTTGGTCAGATATCTATTATTCAGAAATCTGACCCCTTTAATATCCGGTCTTATATGACAAACATAAAAGAACAGCCTTTGTATTCGCTGGCTATACCCCCTGTAGCAGATGATGAGATAGATTTGCGTGAATTGTTCACGGCACTGTGGAAAGGAAAGTTGTGGCTATTTTTGACAACCTTGCTCGGCGCTGTAATATCTATTGTTATTGCCATATCACTTCCTAATGTTTATCGAGCAGAAGCATTACTTGCTCCGTCATCTGAACAACAAGGTGGTGGGCTTGCGGCTATGGCTGCCCAGTTTGGCGGGCTGGCTAATTTAGCGGGTATCAATTTGAAGAGTGATAAGGCCGATAAAACGGCGATTACTGTTGAAATAGGTAAATCACGTCAGTTTTTAAGCCACTTTATCCGAGATCATCAACTGGAGGTGCCATTGATTGCAGCCTCAAGGGCAGACAAAGTAACTGGTGAGCTTATTATTGATGAAGACATTTATGACTTAACCCGCAAAAAGTGGGTCCGCGAAGTGCCGAATGGAAAGTCTGTGGAGCCTACGGATTGGGAGCTGGTCGAGGCATTTCGCAAGCTGGCTAGTGTCAGCCAGGATAGCAAGTCTGGGTTGGTAACTGTTGCGGTTGATTTCTACTCCCCACAACTTGCTAAGCAGTGGGTTGACTGGTTAGTGTCAGACCTCAACTCCACCATGAAAACGCGCGATCAGAATGATGCTATCCGTAACATTACCTACCTTAAGTCCCAGCTTGAGAAGACGTCAGTAGCTGATATGCAGAAGGTTTTTTATCAATTGATTGAAGATCAGACCAAAACGCTGATGCTGGCTGAAGTCAACCAGGAGTATGTGTTCAAAACCCTGGACCCTGCGGTTGTGGCTGAAGAGAAATTAAAGCCCAAGCGTGCGCTGATCGTGGTACTTGGTACTTTACTAGGCACTTTGTTCGGTGTTGTGCTGCTGCTGGGTCGTCACGCTATGCGTCGTAAGGTGGCATAAGTGCGGCTTGTGTGGTAGCTATACAAAACGAGAGTTTGACTCAAACGTACCACGTGGGAGCTGGTCAAATTCTCAATTTGGGATTATCCTATATCTTCTTAACTCACTCATGATAAGGAATGTTTGCATGAAAAAGTCAGCTATGACTTTGGCCGCTTTGCTGGCTCTGTCAACTAATGCGTTTGCTGCTGAAGACGTTGCAGCAGCTACTACTACCACCGGTGGTACTGCTGGTGGTGTTGCTGCTACTGGCGCTGCAATTGGCACAACCACTGCAGTTGCCATTGGTGTCGGTGTTGCTGCGTTGACTGCACTGGTTGTTTCTGAAGCCAGCAAAGACAATGCAGGTACTGGTACCAATACCAATACTGCTACCAAGTAATTGTGTATATTTATTTTTAATAAATAAGGCTACCTTTGGTAGCCTTATTTTTTAGCGTTCTTCTTTTCAAACCGAGCTCTGTTGATATGGTTTTCATTCGTCAATTGATATTTTTAGGATTCTTTTTATTAAGTGGATGCTCGACCACTGGGTCAGATACATTTGCAACACTACGATATGCCGCTTGGGGTAATCCAGATGTTGAGCTGACTGCCGAACAAGTGAACAAGATCCCCTACGCTAGCGCCTATCTGCAAGTAGGTGATAACCCACAAGCATTTGTAGTATTAGCATTTGCTGATCCAGATAACTCACTTACCTGGATTGGAGCAGACAAAAATATTTTTGTGACCAAGTATGGACGTATTATCAAGACGGCTGGTCTGGATAATGATCTCTATAGTATTCGTGAGATTGGAGCAAGTTCTGATCCTTTGCGTCTGATTAAGGTATTTTTAACTAATGAGAAAAGCCAGCAAGTCTACCAGCCTTGGTCGTATCGAGGTGAATGGACTAAAGACTACGTAAGCGGCTATCAGGTACATGCAAATGTGACTCATCCTCAAGTAGACACGCTTGTGATCCTCGGGAAATCTTATCAAACCCTACTCTTTGAAGAATTGATTGATATTCCATCACTCAATCAACAGTGGATAAACAAATATTGGGTTGATCAACATAATGGTCAATTGCTCAGAACAGAACAGCAACTGGGACCTGATATGCCAGTTATTAAAATGACCATTTTGAAACCATACTTATCATGAAATTTAAAATTATTTTAGCTTTTTTATTGCCCGCCATCACTGTGTATAGTGCGGAACAGGGTAGTCAGGTAAATGTGGTCTACTCCAATCATTCTGTTGCCACGTTGAAGTTATTATCAGGGGCCAGGCTTGCTGATCTTTTACTATCCTCACAGTTACCTTCTGATACGTACTGGCGCAGTGCCCAGATAAGTCATCCTCAGTCTCACGCTAAAATAATAGCAGATAAAATGAATCTGTTGAGTGATCTGAAGGCGTTGCAAGTACAGTGGATGCGTGATGGTAATATGGGCGCATGGGTACAATCTTCACAGCAACTTCTTATTGAGATTGACCGCCTTAATGTTACAGGGCGATTACCCATAGCAATCGATCCTGTTATCAATCGTGCTCATGAAGATAAAAATCCTCTGTTATCAGGTGATTATACACTGTTCATATCTCCTCGTAGCCAGTTCATCTATTTTACTGGCCTAATTAATGGAGCCTCCAGACAACTTTTACGCGAAGGTGCTGGTTTGGCAGATTACTGGCAAGCATATTCGCTGTTGGCGGGGGCCGATCTGGCTCAAGCCTATCTGATTCAACCAACAGGCGAGGTCTCGCTGGTGCCTGTTGCTGTCTGGAACCAATTGCATCGTGAGCCGATGGCAGGAGCAACATTATTTGTCGGTTTTGATACAGACTTGTTACCTGCCAAATATAAGAATCTAAATCTGCGTATTGCTAATCTGCTTGCCAACCGGATGCCTGAATGATGATACCAAGAGTAACGTTTATTGCGCTTTTCGTAAGTAGTGTTGTGCATGCAGCAAGCCCTGCTAATGACCCATATGGCCCATCGCAGAGTGATTTTGGTGGTGTGGGGTTGATGCAGATGCCGACTGCCAGAATGGCAAAAGAGGGGGAGTTCAGCGCCAACTATTTTGATAATGATCAATATCGTCGTTGGTCTATTTCTGTTCAACCCTTTGATTGGTTTGAAGCTACCCTGCGTTATACTGATGTGAGAACACAACTCTACAGTCAAAACGAAGATTTTAGTGGTGATCAAACCTATAAAGATAAAGGAATAGACTTCAAATTCAGACTGATACGGGAGTCTAAATGGGGCCCCCAAGTTGCTCTTGGCTTCAGAGATTTGATGGGCACCGGGTTGTTTGATAGTGAATATGTAGTTGCGAGTAAGCGCTATGGGCCTTTCGATTTCACTCTTGGCATGGGGTGGGGCAATATGGCCGAAAGTGGCAATATCAACAATCCATTCTGTGAAATTAAAGGTAGCTGGTGTCAGCGGAACCAAGGTGTTTCAGGAAGTGGTGGAAAGTTTGAATGGAATAGCCTCTTCCATGGGACAACTGCACTATTTGGTGGCGTTGAATATCAAACGCCATGGCATCCTCTACGATTGAAACTGGAGTATGATGGTAACGATTATAGCCGAGAGTTTGCCGCGAGCTATGGTCCATTAAAGCAAACATCGCCATGGAATGTTGGTGCAGTCTATCGAGTATTTGATAATATAGACACGCATCTGAGTTGGCAGCGAGGGAATACCTTGATGTGGGGGATTACCATGCGGACCAATTTCAATGAGCTTAGACCTTCACACATTGATGAATCTCGCCAAAAATATCAGGCTGAAAATGTGCCCGATACGGTGGCACATGTAGACTGGAAGCAATTTGCCAGTGACCTGAATCGCAATGCAGGTTGGCAAGATACTGTTATATATCAAGATGATGCATCGGTAACGATTATTGCCGAGCAGGTTAAATACAGAAATAGAGATGAATCTACACTCCGAACCGGTTTGCTGGCTGCAAATTATTTACCCGAATCAGTACGTAAGGTCCATGTCCTCGATAGCAAGGATGATTTCAAGCTACAAGAAACGACTATCGATCTACCATCGGTGCGAGCCGCTAATGTGACTCAGACTTTAGGGCAGGAGCATGAAACGCAGTTTTATACTAGCGCTATCAATAAAGACTATAAGAATAGCAAAAAAGTATTTCAAGAGGAAAAGGATAAAATAACCTACTCAATTGATCCTGACTTGAATCAATCCTTTGGGGGGCCTGAATCATTTTATATGTATCAGTTCGGAATAAATGGTAATGCCAGTTGGCACTTGTCTGAACAGGTATCATTGGATAGCACGGTTTTTCTTAATGTTGTTAATAATTACGATAAGTTTAATTATAAAACTCCACCTGCCGATGGTGAGGCATTACCACGAGTCAGAACATGGATTCGTGAGTATGTAGACTCATCAAATGTTTTATTAAACAACTTGCAGTTGACTAATATACAACAGTTATCTACAGACTGGTATGGCCAGGTATATGGTGGTTATCTTGAGATGATGTATGCAGGTGTGGGAGGGGAAGCATTATATCGTCCTTATGGAAAGTCATGGGCGGTTGGTATTGATACCAACTGGGTAAAACAGAGAGACTGGTATAACACCCTCAAGATGGCAGATTACGATGTGGTTACTGGGCACCTGACTGGTTACTGGCAATTGCCCTATTTTGAGAACATTACGGCCAAAATTGCTGTAGGGAGATATCTGGCTGGTGATAAGGGGGCGACGTTTGATTTTTCCAAACGGTTTGACTCAGGGGTTATGCTTGGTGCTTATGCCACACTGACAGACGTATCTTCTGAAGAGTATGGTGAAGGGAGTTTCACCAAAGGCATTTATGTCACAATTCCCTTCGATCTGATGTTGATCCACCCGACAACAACTAAGGGTTCTATCGGTTGGGTCCCGCTCACTCGTGATGGTGGACAGATGTTGTCACGCAAGACTGCACTTTATAGTCTAACCTCATTGGAATGAGGTGTTTTATAGTATTATGTGGTATGTTTTTTGGAAAACTTTAATAATCGGTGATTGAATGCTATCAAAAAATGACTTGCCAAGCGCTTTTTCTTCAGAGGATGATGAAATAGATCTTCGCGATATTATTTCTATTTTATGGCGTGATAAATTATTGATATTGTTACTGTCTTTTATGTTTTTAAGTATTTCCTCTATTTATGCCTTTCTTGCTCGTCAAGTGTGGACAAGTCAAGCCTTGATCAGCGAACCATCAATAAAACAGGTTGAGGCTTTGGAACTGGGGGTTGCACAGATCAAAGGTAGTATGCCTCTCAACGCTGCTGAACAGATCGATTTTTCGACCTTGGCACGTCCTGAAATATATAAAAGCTTTATTGTAGCATTTAATAGTATGAGCAACAAAAAAGCATTCCTTATAAATGAAGGTGTTTTTGCTGAAGAAATTAAACGAGCTAATATTAAGGATGGTCGCAGTGAGCGTGCATTAATGGATGAGCTCAGCAAAGCTATAGTAGCTATACCATTCGATAAAGTTAGCACTGATTTTACCTTGAGATTTTCTGCTGACAGTGCTGAATTGGCGAATCAGCGCTTATCAAAGTACATTGATTTTATTCAGACGCAACAAATTGCAGAAAAAAATGAAGAGCTCAATAGCATTTTGAATAGTCGTATAAAAGCGCTGTCTGTTCAGTATGAAAATATAAAATCTGATGCTCTTAAAAATCTCCAAGATGAGATTGTAAGGACCCAATATAGTCTGCAAATTAGTGAGGCTGCAGGTGTAGATAGGCCTTTGGAACGTATTGGCTCAGAGTCAATATTTAACATTGACTTAGGCCGTAAGGGATTAGCAGAAAAACTGCGAATTCTAAATGGAATAAAAAACCCTGAGGTATTAACCCCTGAACTGACCAAAGTTCGCCAGCAGCTAAATAGCTTGAAAGCATTAAATTTGACGAATTCTAAGTTCTCATCATTTCATATCATTGACTCGCCAGAGGAGCCTTTTACCAGAGACAAGCCTAAACGGCCGTTGATTGTTGTTTTGGGAACCTTACTTGGCGGTATGTTGGGTATAGTGATTGTTCTTGTTCGTCATGCCTTTCGTCGGCCAGAACAGGTATAATTTTTTGACCGAACAGAGGGGGCAATAGGCCCCCTTTCTTTTTATCTATCACTTCGGCGCCCTTTCAGTGTTGGGCCGGCCTAAGGAGCTGGGCTGTGACGTTAACACGAATCATGATGTTTTTATGTGTACTTTACTGGCTGCTGGGCATGCACTTTTTTATGCACAACCCGGGTGGTGCCGGACTATATCTTCCCTTTAATACATGGGGATGGGAGTTTGCCTCGTTGACTATTGGGATGGGATTGTGGCAAGTGACGTTACGCCAGCGTCTGGTATTTTCTTCATTACAGGCTGCGTTGTGGATAGGGGCTTTTTTGCTGCTGCTCCCTATGCTCTATCCAGGGTTTGCACTTAAGGATTTTGCCATTCCCAGATTGTTGGGGCTGTTTGCTGGTCTGCTGTTTTTGTTCAGTCTCTACCAATGGCGATTTAATCGGTTGCAGCGTGACCGATTGCTCTATCTCGTCCTGATTGCGATCGCAATAGAGGCTGTGATTGGTCTGGTGCAATTCTATCTATTGACACCAGGTAACTGGATTGGCTATGACACCAAGGTCAATCGCCCATATGGGATATTCCAGCAGCCCAATGTGATGGCAACCTTTATGGCAACAGGGATTGCTCTTGCTATCTGGCTGGAATTACGTAGCGAGGGGAGTCGCTTGCTGATGACTCTGCGCTATGGCGTCATTCTATCTTCGGTACTGTTACTGGTTGTTTTACAATCCCGAGTGGGCCAATTGGGTGGCCTTTTAGCCCTGTTCTTATTGCTGCCGCAACTCTATCGTCACAAGTTACTCTGGCGCGTATTGGCTCTGATTATATCGGCGGTAGTGATTGGCCTGCTATCACAATACTGGATGGCGGGAGCCAAGCGTGGGTTGGAGATCTACCAGTCTGGCGGCATGCGTTCCATTTATTGGCCATATGCGATAAAGCTGATTTTGCAGGCTCCCTGGACAGGGTGGGGGTATGGTAGTTTTGAGTCTGTATTTCTGCATCACTATATGGCGGATAAAGCGCTGAATCCTGGCATGGTTCAGATCGAATACAACCTGGATCATCCACATAATGAATTTCTCTACTGGGCTCGGCGTTTTTCAAGATAGTTGTCGCGCAAAGCTGTTTTAAGCAGCCTCTTTCTGCTCCGGCTCGGGTTTCTCGGGCC
>NZ_JAPDBM010000036.1:0-44937 GCF_027705265.1 Aeromonas sp. QDB11
AGGTCCTGCATCGAGAAAACCGACTACCCGTTCCCGGAGGAGTTGGTGCTGTCAACACCGTCCCGGTGAACGGTTACTCTTCAAGATAATCAACGGTATAAACCAGTACCTTGAGCCCGCGGCGATGGGCATCTGCAACCAGCGATTGATCCACAAAATCCACGTCGCAGTTGAGTGACCAGGCTCCCAGCTCGTCGGCAAACTGCGCCAGTTTGAGCGGCAGGTTGGCGGTCAGGGCGCCGAGCCGGATATCGGGCCGCAAGGCGGCAAAGCGGGCCAGCTCCGGGTGATGGAAGGAAGAAACCACCCATTGGCTGGGGGTAAAACCAAGCTCGGCTTCTGCCCGTCGGGTCAGGGTTGCCACCGCGTCGGCGGTATGGGCGCCCTTGAGCTCGATATGCAGCTCGCAGCGTCCGGCGATGATCTCCATCACCTGCCACAGGGTCGGGATCACCTCTCCCTCACCGGCATCGAGCTGCTCCAGATAGGAACGCGATTGCTCGGTTAATACTCCCTTACCGTTGGTGCAGCGCTCCAGCCGCCGGTCGTGAAAGACCCACAACTCGCCATCGGCCGCCTGTACGTCGATCTCGATGGCTGGTGCTCCCAGCTCCAGCGCTTTGGCCATCGCCTTGAGGGTGTTCTCCGGTGCCAGACCGCTGGCGCCACGGTGGGCAATAATCTGCATGTTCTGCTCCTTCTACCTCGCGGGTCAGCCGCGGCTCAGGTGAATGTCGATCTGTTGATGGGGCAGGGTAAGCCCCTGTTGCTGCATATTCTCCAGCACCAGCGAGTGAACCTCGTGGGTGATGGGCATCCGGTGATCCATGTTGTTGACGTAGAGGCGGATCTCGTAGATCAGCGCAGAGTCGGTAAATTCGATCAGGAACACCTCGGGCGTCGGCGTCTCCAGCACCAGGGTCGATGCCTGGATGGACTCTTCCAGAATGCGCTGTACTAGTTTCGGATCCCGGGTCAGGCCGATACGGATCCGCAGTTTGACCCGGGTGATGGCATCGGAGAGCGACCAGTTGATGAACTGCTCGGTGATGAAGGCCTTGTTGGGCACGATGATCTCCTTGCGATCCCAATCCACTATGGTGGTCGCCCGGGTTTTGATCTTGGTGACGGTGCCGGTGAGATCGCGGATGGTGACAGTGTCACCGAGCCGGATCGGCTTTTCAAACAGGATGATGAGGCCGGAGACAAAGTTGGCGAAGATCTCCTGCAGGCCGAAACCCAGCCCCACCGAGAGGGCGGCGACCAGCCACTGGGTCTTCGACCAGTCGATGCCAAGCATGGAGAAGCCGGTGAGGGCGCCGATCAGGATCACCAGATACTTGCTGGTGGTGGTAAGGGCAAAGCCGGTTCCCGGGGAGAGGCTCAGATGTTGCAGCAGGGTCAGCTCCATCAGCCCCGGCAGGTTGCGGGCTGTCACCACGGTCAGGATAAAGACGAAGGCGGTCAGCATCAGATCCTGCAAGGTGATGGCCGAGAGCTGCTCGATGCCGCCAATCTTGCTGCTCACCTGCCACACCTCGATATTGCTGAGGAAGCTGAACGCTGAGTTGAGATCAGACCATTGCACCACCACCAGCATGGTGAAGCCCAGCATCAGCAGGGTACGTACCAGTCCCAGCGACTGGGCGCTGATGGTATCGAGATCCAGCTCGGTCTCTTCCACCACATCGGGGATCTCCGAACTCAGCTCCTCCTGATTGTCGTCACGACCACGCTGGGCCAGGATTTCGGCCCGTTTGCTCTTGGCTCGCTCGAAGGCGAGACGGCGGCGCTGGATCAGCATCCAGCGTCTGGCCAGATAGTAAACCAGCAGGCAACCCAGCCCCATCAGCAGGCTCAGCTCCAGCTGGCGCAGCAGGATGCGCGAGGTGTAGAAGTAGCCAAACAGGGCTCCGATCACCGCCAGCAGTGGCGCCAGCATCAGGCTGTTCCAGATGAAGTGGTGCAGCAGGTGGGGCTTGGTCATGTCGCTCTGGCCCCAGGTGAGCGGCAGCCGCTCCCGGTTGAGGCGGGCGAAGAAGAGCAACAACCAGAGTGCGCCGATCATGAAGGCCATCCGGCCGAGGGAGTCGTAAAAGGCGTGCTCCTGATAGCTGTTCGCCATCCCTTGTACGAAGAAGCTCGGGATCAGCACCAGCAGCAGGGTGCGGAACTGGTTCCAAACCTGCTGCACCCGCTCTTTTGGCCAGCGGAAGTGGTGGATCAGGATCCCTTTTTCCAGGGTCAGATGGCGGGCCATCACCAGCGCCAGCAACAGAAACCAGATCTCGCCAAGGCCACGCGCCACCGCCACCGCAAACGGATATTGCCAGGCCCCTTCGAGCAGGCCGCGCACCATCAGCACCATGGCGGGCAAGGGGAGCGAGGCGAGCAGGGAGCGCAGCAGCAAGCGGCTGGTGAGGCTGAATTTGTCCTGGGTCACCTTGCCGATCCGCGGCGCAATATGGTCGCAATACTGGTTCAGATGACGGGCCAGTTTGAACCAGCTCCAGGCCAGCACCAGCAGACCAATGCCAGCCAGAGTGAGGCTCAGCGGGTTGTTCTCAGCGATGGCATAGGGCAGTTGCAGCCAGTTGTCCGGGTTGAAGGCCAGCGTCAGCGCAGCAGGAATACCGAGCATCACCTGTGGGGTAAAGGGGCGCACATCCGGCATCCAGAACAGGTGGCTGGCACTGATCTCGCGGATCTCGTCGATCTTGCTGTTCTGGCGGCTGTAGAGCAGCTTGAGCCGGGTCTGCTCCTGGATCAGAGTGTCAGAGGCGTCGTTGAGCCGGGTCAGCAGCTGGCGACGGGCCTTGAGCAGGTTGTCGAGCACCGACAATTGCGGACGATCCAGCGTCACCTCCTCTTCGGCCAGCAGCTTGTCGCGCAACTGGCGAGTATCCTTGAGGCCATCCTGCTCGCTCTCGTACTGGTACTTGGCCATGCGGGCGTTGACGATGGCGGACTCCAGCTTGTCGAGGGGGAACAGGGGGGGCAGATCGGAGAGTTTGCTGCGCAGGTTCTCGCCGTAGGCGTTGCTGATCTGCAGCCACTCCAGCTGTTCGCGCACCGAGTTGACCAGCTCATTCAGTTCAAACAGATTCTTGTCGACGCTGCGCTGCTCGTCCTGCACCCGCTCAATCTGATCCTCCAGCGTGCCGAGCTGGATCGAGAGCGCCTGATTCTGTTGTTGCTGTTCCAGCAGCAGCGGCATGTCGGTGGTGAGCTGTTTGCGCAGCCGCTCGCTCTCCTCCAGTGCCTGCTCGGTCTTCTCCCGCCGCAGCTGGTTCTGCTGGGTCAGCAGGCTGGCTTGCCACTCATCCTCATCGGCGATGGCCAGATTGAGCTCCTGCAGTTTCAGTTTGCCGAGATCGTTGCGCTGCTGGGCCGAGAGCTGCTCCAGCTCCAGCATCTGGATCCGGTCGGAGAGACTCTGCTCCTTCATTCTGGTCAGCAGCAGTTGGGCCTCCTGCTGGCGATCCGATTCGCTGCTGAAGCTCAGCCGCTCCAGCTGGCTGCGGGTCAGTTGCAGCTGTTTGCGCAGATCATCCACTCGCAGGTGGTACTCCTGCCCGGTGCTTTCCAGCTGGTTGAGGCTGTCCATCACCCCCTGCCGCTCCTTGCGCAGGTTGAGCTGGCGGTTGCTGCTCAGGCCAATGGCCTGACGCAGCGCCTCCTCCTTGAGGCTCGTCAGCGGCGGGCGATCGGCGGGCTGATAGTTGTGCAGGCTCTCCTTGAGGCGCGCCGACTCCTTGGGGTAATCGATGAGGATCTGCTGATAGGCCTTGCTCTGCTCCCGGTAGCGCTCGGCCTCTCTGGCAAATTGCAGCGCTTGCTGGTAACTCTCCCGCAGTTTCTGGTTTTCCGGGGTGTCGCTCTTGGGCACGCTCTGTAGCAACGCTTCGATTTGGTCAATGGCATCGTCGGCGCGTACGGCTGGCGGCAACAAGATAAGGGAGAGCAGCAAGAGGGTGAGCAGGCGTTGCAACATGAGGCTCGTTTCCGTTCAGAAGAGGTGGCCCTAGCCTAAAACAGGGCAGGGAGGCGGGTAAAGCACTCCATATTAATGATTCATAACACAAATAACAGGAAGTCATGCTGCCGTTTCGCTATGATCCGGCCGCTCTCTCTCCACCGGGTTGAATATGTCAGCTGTTGATCTGGGCACAGCCCCGCTATCTCGCCTTTTCTGGCGTTACGTAACCCCGACCGTGGCCGCCATGCTGATCACCGGCATCTATGTCACCATCGATGGCATCTTCGTTGGCCATGTGCTGGGTCAGGATGGCATGGCTGGTCTGATGTTGGCCTACCCCATCTGCGCCGTGCTCTATGCGGTGGGGGCGCTGATCGGCATGGGGGCCTCATCGCTGGTCTCCTTCTATCTGGGCCAGGGCAACCCAGCCAAAGCTCGCCATATCGTCGGCAATGCGCTGGTGATGGTGTTGCTGACATCGCTGTTGCTCAGCGTTATCGGGATCCGCTATGGCGAGCCGATGCTGGCCTGGATGGGGGCGGAGGGGGAGATCTTCACTGCCGGGCTCGCCTACCTGCAGGCTTACGCCTGGCTCGGCGTCTTTGCTGTGCTGTCGATGGCGTTCAGCTCGCTGCTGCGCAACGATGGCCGCCCCGGCTTTGTCACCATCATCATGGTGGTCGGGGGGCTGCTCAATGTGCTGCTCGACTATCTGCTGATGGTGGTGTTCCCGTTCGGGCTGGCCGGGGTGGCGACGGCCACCATGCTCTCCCAGGCGGTGACGGGCCTCGCCTGCCTGTGGCACTTCTTCACGCCGCGCAGTCAGCTGCGGATCAGCTGGGACACCCTGCGCCCCGATCTGCGGCTGATGGGGGATACGGTGCGCCTCGGGGTATCGAGTTTTCTGATGTACCTCTATCTGTCGGTGGTGCTGGCGCTGCACAACAAGGCGTTGCTGGCGGTGGGTACGTCGCTGCATGTGGCCGCCTACGGGGTGATCAGCTACACCGAAGCCTTCTTCTATCTGGTGTTCGAGGGGATCGCCATGGGTATCCAGCCCATCGCCAGCTTCAACGCGGGTGCCGGTCACTGGCAGCGGGTGCTGCGGGTGCGCAACCTGGCGCTCGGGGTGACGCTGGGGATCGCCCTGTGCGCCATGATCCCGCTCTATCTGTGGCCGGAGGCGGCGGTCTATCTGTTTGCCGGTGACAACGCCACCCTGCTGCCGGTGGCGAGTCTCGGGATCTGGCTCTACTTCTGGGGGCTGCCGATGGAAGGTTTGCTGCTGGTAGGGGCCACCTACTTCCAGGCCATCAATCGGGCCCGCATCGCCTCCCTGCTTACCGGCGGCAAGCTGGTGCTGATCGGCGGTTTCTTGTGGGGATTCTCGACCTTGTGGGGCGTGCCCGGGGTCTGGCTGGCATTGCCAACCTGCAGCTCCTTGTTGGTGCTGGTGATGTGGCGGGCGATGCGTCGGGAGTCCGGTGCCCACGCGCAGGCATGACAGGCAATCAGGTTCGACGTGCAGATAGCAGACAGGCAGCCATGGGCTGCCTGTTTTGTTAACGGGCTTTTTATTCGAGAATTTTTTGTTAACGGGCTTTGCCGATTCAGGGCTTGAAGGCACCGATAAAGATGGCGGGATCGACCCGGGTGTCGTTGAGGCTGACGTTCCAGTGCATATGGGGGCCGGTGGCGCGACCGGTCGAACCGACTCGCCCGACGATGCCGCCGCGCGGTAGGCTTTGACCCAGCTTCACATCGATCTTCGACATGTGGCAGAACATGCTGATGAGCCCCTGACCGTGGTCGACAAAGACGGTGTTACCGTTGAAGAAGTAGTCGCCGATCAGGATCACCTTGCCAGCGGCGGGGGACTTGATCGGGGTGCCGGCGCCCACGGCGAAGTCGAGGCCGGAGTGGGGGTTGCGTTCCTCGTCATTGAAGAAGCGACGCAGGCCAAACGGGCTGGAGAGGGGGCCGTTGACCGGCTTGTCGAACATCAGGTTGCTCGGCTGGTGGGGGCTGAAGGTCTGGTAAGCCCGGGTCTGCTCCGCCAGCTCGCGGTTGATGCGGGTCATATCCTCGGCGAGCGGATTGACCTGACGGCTGTTCTTGAGCTTGATGTGCTGCTCGCGGTAGTGCTTGGGGGTGACGGTGAAGCCGAGAGTACGGCCATCACCTGTGGTCAGTTGCTGGGTACCGGGCGTGCTTTTCAGTGAGAGGCCGACGATAGCGATCCACTGGTTGTCTTCACGTACCACCAGCACAGGCTTGTCGTGATAGCGAGCCGTGGGCGCGGTTGATTGCGCGCCAAGAGGGATCACCGCAACGCCACCCGGCACCGGATGGTTGAGCAGGCGACTGATAAAACCTTCGGCCAGGGCTGACTGGCTGGCCAGTAACAACAACAGACAACAAACAACTCTCATGACGATACCACGCGATGTTAAAACGCCCGGGATGGCGGGATGACAACCCCCTGTCCGGCATTCGTCGATCACTAAAGGGTGACCACGGCACGCTGGCCACGATAGTGGCTGCTGGGGGAGGGGGCAGATTGTGCCTCGTTATGGTCTGGGCAGCCAGAGGTGGGGCGTGGCTGATGCCCTTTTTGTGCATCGCTGCGTCAGGTTTTATGTCGTGACGGGACTGCATCGCCATTGAGTCGCCCCCGCCCTGGCTCTAAAATCGGCTTCCGGCACTGATGCCACCGACACTCCGAGGAGACGATATGAACGGATTACCCCCTTTGCGCACCACACCTGCCCGGCACACGACAGGTCGTGGCTGGGTCTGGGTTCGCAGCGGGTTCGATATCTTCAACAAGGGGATGGGGATCAGCGTGGCTATGGTGCTGGTCTGGTTTATGGTGGGCATGCTGCTTGAGCAACTGCCGGCGGGTGGCCTCATCTCCCAGCTGCTCTACATGGTGTGGGGCGCGGGTTGGGTGGCGGTCGCCGCTCGGGGCTATCGGGGCGAGCCGCTGCAGTTCACCGATCTTTTTGCCGGTTTTCGCCACAAGTTGACCCCGCTGATGCTCGGTGGTCTGCTGGTATTGCTGCTGTTCAGCCTGGTTGGCCTCGTCTGTCTCGGTCTGCTCTCCATGTGGGGGCTGCTCCCGCTGCTGACTCAGGATCCCGAGAGCATGGTGGTCTCTGCGAGTCAGTTGCAGCAACTGCTGCTGGTATTGCTGGTGGGGATGCTGCTCATTGTTCCCGTGCTGATGGGGGTCACCTTTGCCCCGGCGCTCATCTATTTCCACGATATCGGCATCATCCAGGCGGTACGGCTGAGCTTCGCTGGTTGCTGGCGCAATATGTGGCCCTTCTTCTGGTGGGGGCTGCTCTCAGCTATTTTGCTGCTGTTTGGCGCGGCGCTGCTGCTGGTGGGTCTGCTGGTGGTGATCCCGGCGCTCAACTACTCCATCTATGTGGCTTATCGGGATATTTTCCTCGACGAGAGTGCGCAGCAGGAAGCGCCGCACTCAGAACCATTCGGATTTGAAGCCTGATCAACGGATGAAGATGAAGAAGGGGCCCGCAGCGGCCCCTTCTTCATTTTCGGCTGTGAGGAGGACTCACCTCCTGCCAGACGGGATCGGCCGCCATGCGGGCCAGCAGAAAGTCGAGGAAGCTGCGCAGCAGCGGTGACATCTGTTTGCGGGTGGCATAGACCCCGTAGATCCCGAGTCGCTTCGGTTGCCAGTTGGTCAGCAGGGGCACCAGCTCTCCCTGCTCCAGATAGGGCTGGGCCGAGTAGAGCGGTTGCAGGCTGATCCCGGCGCCGCCCAGCGTCGCCTCCAGCAGCAGGTTGGAGATGTTGGCGCTCAGGTTGCCGCTGACCGGCACTGACTCGGGACCGTCCGGTCCATTGAACTCCCACAGGCTTTTGCCGAAGTAGGTGTAGGTGAGGCAGTTGTGCAGCGCCAGATCCTGCACCTTGTGCGGCATCGGATGACGGGCCAGATAGGCCGGGCTGGCACAGACCACCGAGTGGCAAGTGCCGAGACGGCGCGCCACCAGATTGGGGTCGAGGTCGTTGGTGATGCGCACCGCCAGATCGATCCGCTCCTCCACCAGATTGACGGTTCTGTCGAGCAGCAGGATATCGATGGCCGTTCCCGGGTATTGCGCCAGATAGTCGTTGGCCGCCCCGACCAGCAGCGCTTCAGACAGGGAGTAGCTGCTGGTGATCCGCAGTTGCCCCTTGGGGGCGTCATCGCTCTTCACGGCAATCTGTTCCATCTCCTCGCCGAGCGCCAGCATGGTACGGGCCCGGTTCAGTGCCTCTTCTCCCGGCCCGGTCAGGCTCAGACGGCGGGTGGTGCGGTGCAGCAGGCGGGCGCCCATCCAGCTCTCCAGTTCGGCCAGATAGCGCGACACCATGGCGCGCGACATATCCAGTTTCTCCCCGGCGCCGCTCAGACTCCCCTGCTCGACAACGCTGACGAAGACCCGCAATGCGGTCAGTCGATCCATCTATGACTCTCAATATGTTCGATATATGCAACAGTGATGCGCTTTTTACGCTGTATTTGCAACTTAGTCGATCCAATACACTCTGTCCATCAAATGAACCCCCGAATACTTAATGAGGAATAGATGATGAACAACACCCTGATCCGTAACCTGACTCTGGCGACCACCCTGCTGAGTGGCGCTGCCCTGGCCGCCCCCCTGAGCGTGACCGTCTACAACCCTGGCGAGAAGGCGATCTTCCCGGTCTCCTCCTCACTGGTGACCGGTGACAAGGAGGCCATCCTGATCGATGCCCAGTTCGACGTGCAAAATGGTCAGGCGCTGGTGGACATGATCAAGAAGAGCGGCAAGAAGCTGACCACTGTCTATATCAGTGCCGGTGATCCCGACTTCTACTTCGGTCTGGAGCCGGTCATGGCTGCGTTCCCGGATGTCAAAGTGCTGGCCGACCAGCATGTGGTTGACCATATCAACCAGACCAAGGATGCCAAGCTGAGCTACTGGAGTCCGATCCTGGGCAAGGGCGCACCGAAGAGCCTGACCGTGCCGCAAGTGATGACTGCCAGCCACCTGACGCTGGATGGCGAGAAGATTGAAATCAAAGAGATGAACACCCCGAATGCCTACCTCTGGGCCCCTTCCATCAAGACGGCTTTTGGTGGTGTGCCGGTTTATCACGGGGTGCATGTCTGGATGGCGGATAGCCAGACCAAAGCGGCCCGCAGCAACTGGGTCAAGGCGCTGGACAACCTGCTGGCCCTGAAACCCGAGCGCGTGGTGCCGGGTCACTTCCTGGGGACTGCTCCCAAAGGCACTGCCGCTGTGACCTTTACCCGTGACTATGTACAGCGTTTCGAGCAGGCGCTGGCCAAGGCGAAAAACTCTGGCGAGCTGATTGAGGCTCTGAAGAAAGCCTATCCGGCACTGCCGGTTGACGATGGTCTGGCCATCGGCGCCAAGGTTAATACCGGCGAGATGAAGTGGTAAGCCACTGAGCCTGCTCTCCCTGTGTTTTTTTACCGGGCCCCAGGGCCCGGTTTTTTATCCAAGATTGACGTGAGAATGACGATGAGCGAACAACAAACCACCCTCCATTATGTCTATGACCCGCTCTGTGGCTGGTGCTACGGTGCCGCCCCCCTGTTGCAGGCGGCAGCCACCATTGACGGGCTCAAGATCGAGCTGCATGCAGGCGGCCTCTGGCTGGGCAGCCGCCGTCAGCCGATGGGCAAAGCATTGCGTGATTACGTGCGCCCCCATGATCAGCGGATTGAAGCGCTGACCGGCCAGCATTTTGGCGAGCGTTACTTCAATGAACTGCTGCTGCGGGAAGGGAGCCTACTGGACTCCGAGCAGCCGATCCGTGCGGTCTTGGCCGTCACGGCACTGGGTGGCGATGGTCTTACGATGCTGCACCGGATCCAGCAATCCCACTATCGGGACGGGATCTGGATTGGTGAACCGGCGTTTCTCGCCACGCTGGCGGCAGAGCAGGGGATTGCTGCCGATGCATTCCAGCAAGCCTATCTGCAGGCCCCTTTGTTGCCACATCTGGCAGCCAGCCAGGGCTGGATGCAGCGGCTCGGCGGTCAGGGCTATCCAACCCTCGGGTTGATGCACAACGGTCGGGTCACGCCTGTTCGCGTGGCCGATTTTCTGGGTGATCCGGATGGTCTGCGTGCGCATCTGCTGACGCTGCTGGATAACGCAGGTTGATTCATTTGGGGAAACTTCAGGAAACGAGTCTGGCGCCGATAGCCTGACCATCAGGGGAACGGTATGAAATCCTTCCGTTTTCCGGGTGCAGGCTATGCTCTATATGACCATTCTCGGCGGATTTGCGGGAGTGCAGACTCATTTCAAGGAAGCCCTCATATGTTCAAAAACATGTCTATCGGCCAGAAACTGAGTGCCGGATTTGCCATTCTGGCCTTGCTGGTGCTTGGCTTGGCCTGGTTCTCCATCAGCCAGTTAGCAAAGCTCCATAGTGATACCGAGACCATTACCGGCAATTTGTTGCCTTCTACTCGTCTGGCGAGTCAGATGCATGTCGCCGTGCTGGATGCGCGCCGTTCAGAGCTGGCCCAAGTAATTGGTGGCCTTAACAAGGATGATCAGGAGGTGAGTGAACGAGCGCAGACCTTCAATAAGGCCAAGCAGGAGTTTGAGCAGGCAGCCCAGAAATATGGTGCATTGGAATTCAGTACTGCCGAAGAGAAGCAGGTTTATGAGCAGGTGGTTGCGGCGGGGGCCAAGTATTTTGCGGTGCATGACCAGTTGTTAAGTGCCTTTGCTACCGGCGATCTGGATCGCGTCAAAAGTTTGCGCAAGAACGAGACCCGCGCCGCACTGGAAGAGGTGGGGGCCAAGTCTTATCGCCTGCGGGAAATCAATAATGAGATTGCCGATGAGATGGTGAAAGACATTACAGCCATGTATAGCAATTCCAGAACCATGAGTATTATCGTCAGTCTGGTGACGCTGGGCTTTGTGGTGGTGATCGCCTGGCTGTTGACCGGCCAGATCCGCAACCCGGTGCTGGCGTTGCTGGAACAGACTCGCCGGGTCTCCTCCGGCGATCTCACCTCCCGCATCGATATGCAGCAGTTCAATAACGATGAGCTGGGGACCCTCGCCAAAGGGTTTGGCGAGATGCAGACCAATCTGCGTACCCTGGTGAGTGAAGTCTCGGGCTCAGTGGTGCAATTGAGTTCTGCCACTGAAGAGATGAGCTCGGTGGCGCGCCAGTCAGCCACCAACATGAGTGCCCAGCAACATGAGCTGAATCAGCTGGCGACGGCGATGAACGAGATGCAGGCCACGGTTCAGGAGGTCTCTCGCAATACCAGTGATGCCGCCAGTGCCGCCACTTCGGCCAGCGAGACAGCAGAGCTGGGTGCCAAGACGGTGAATGACTCCATTCAGCGGATTGAACGGGTTGCCGGTGCCATCGAGAGCACCGCAGCGGTGATCCGCCAGCTGGGTGATGACAGCCGCAATATCGGTATGGTGCTGGAGGTGATCCGCGGCATTGCCGAGCAGACCAACCTGCTGGCGCTCAACGCCGCCATCGAAGCGGCCCGTGCCGGTGAACAGGGTCGGGGCTTTGCGGTGGTGGCCGATGAGGTGCGTACGCTGGCCAAGCGCACTCAGGACTCCACCTCCCAGATCAACACCATCATTGCCGAGTTGCAGCAGCGTGCCGAGCAGGCGGGCAGTACCATGCAACAGAGTCAGGAGCTGATGAACACCACGGTGTCTACCGCGCGGGAAGCTGGCGAGTCCATCTCCCAGATCAGTGGCTCGGTCAGCAGCATCTCCCACATGAACATCCAGATTGCGACAGCCACCGAAGAGCAGGGGGCGGTGAGCGAGGAGCTCAACCGCAACGTGGTCAATATCAGCCATGCTTCCGAAGAGGTGGCTGCCGGTGCCACCCAGATGGCTCAGGCGTGCAACGAGCTGAACCATCTGGCTACCCAGCTGCAGGATATGGTGCGCCGTTTCAGGGTGTAATCCATTGTCGAGTCAAACAAGCCCGATTGCCGCGAGGTGATCGGGCTTTCTATTTTTGCGCTGCAGCCAGAGAGGCTCACTGTGAGCGGATGACTTGTCCCGCCGGACGATATTGTGCATGCTGATGGCCCATTTTCCAGGCAGGACTCTTGCTGTATGAATCTTCGCGATCTCGAATATCTGGTGGCGCTGGATGAGGAAAAACATTTTCGCAAAGCCGCCGAACGCTGCTTTGTCAGTCAACCCACCCTGAGCGGTCAGCTGCGCAAGCTGGAAGATGAACTCGGGGTCATTTTGATCGAACGTACCTCGCGCAAGGTACTGTTTACCCCTGCTGGCGATGCGATGGCACATCAGGCGCGTCGGGTGCTCAAGGAGGTACGCGAGCTCAAGAGCATCGGTCAACACTTCTCCGAGCCGATGTCCGGGGAAATCCATATCGGTTTTATTCCGACCGTGGGCCCCTATCTGTTGCCCCGCATTATCCAGACCCTGCGTGAGCGTTTTCCCCAGCTGGAGTTCTACCTCTATGAGGAGCAGACCCAAAGCCTGCTCAAGCGGCTGGAAGAGGGGGAGCTGGATTGCGTCATTCTGGCCGAGATGCCGGGGATGGAGGGATTTGGCTCAATCCAGCTCTACCACGAGCCGATGTGGCTGGCGGTGCCTTGCCATCATCCCGAAGCCCAGGCCAGGCAGGTGCCGCTTGGCAATCTCAAGGGCAAGAAGTTGCTGATGCTGGCCGATGGCCACTGCTTGCGGGATCAGGCGATGGGGTTCTGTTTTGCCGGCGGTATCGGTGAAGATCAGCGGTTCAAGGGCACCAGTCTGGAGACCCTGCGTAACATGGTAGCCGCCGGTAGCGGCATGACGCTGGTGCCAAAGCTGGCCGTACCTGCCGATCATGATGAGGGTGGGGTCAGCTATCGGCCAGTGGTCGATCCTGTGCCGGGACGCACCATCTCGCTGCTCTATCGCCACTACTCGGTGCGTCGCCCTTGCTTCAACGAGCTGGCCTCCTCGATAGCCACGCTGATGACCAAGCAGTTGGCCCAATAAAAAAACCGGCAGCCCTGGCTGCCGGTTTTGCTTCTGCCACGCGAGCGGCTTAGAAGATATCGTCGGTAGAGACAGGCCCTTCCACTGCGGGGTTGTCACCGCCGTAGACCTGATTGCCATCCGAGCTCGGTGCTGCGTAGCGGGTCGGCTCGGTACCTTCCTTGAAGTATTCGTCGGTGCCGCCACCGGTCGCCAGCAGACCGGTTTCGCTGTCAATCTTCACCGTCATGATCCCTTCGGGAACCGGCATCTTGTTCTCGGGCAGTTTTTTCAGGGCGACTTTCATAAAGTCGATCCAGATAGGCTGCGCGGCACCACCGCCAAACTCGGCACGGCCAAGGCCACGCTGATGGTTGTCAAAACCGATCCAGGAGGTGGCGACGATATCCGGGGTGTAGCCGGAGAACCAGGCATCCCGCGATTCGTTGGTGGTACCGGTTTTACCGGAGATGTCGTGACGTTTCAGGTCACGTGCTGCACGCCAGCCAGTACCGCGCCAGCCGTTGCCACCCCAGATTGCGGTGCTCAGGGTGTCGGTGATCAGGAACGCGCTCTGGGCACTGATGGTATGCGGGGCTATGGTCGGCGCGAGAGGGGTCTGCGTGCCATCTTGCGCTGATCCATCAACAGTTGGCTCCGGCAGTGTGCTCTGCTCGGGCGCGGCCGGCTGTTCGCAGCTGGTGCAAGCGATGGCAGGATTGGCCTGATAGAGTGTGGTCTCCAGGCTGTCGGTCACTTTGTCGATGAAGTAAGGGGTCACCAGGAAGCCGCCGTTGGCCAGTACCGAATAACCACGCACCACCTCGAGGGGGGTGAATTCGGCAGCACCGAGCGCCAGCGACTCATGGGGAGAGATAAAGTCGCGCGGGAAGCCAAAGCGGGTCAGACCGTCGATATAGGTATCCAGACCGATAGCGCGCATCAGTCGAACCGACATCACGTTTTTGGACTTGGCCAGACCCAGACGCAGCGGGGTGGGGCCATCATAGACTGCCGGGGAGTTCTTGGGCTGCCACATGGGTCCTTTTGACGGATCCCACTGGTTGATCGGTGCATCGTTGATGAGCGATGCCAGGGTATAGCCATGCTCCAGCGCGGTGGCATAGAGGAAAGGCTTGATGTTGGAACCGATCTGGCGACGCGCCTGATCGACCCGGTTGAATTTGGAGAGTTCGAAGCTGAAACCGCCGACCAGCGCTTCCAGCGCGCCATTTTTCGGGTTCATGGCAACCAGCGCAGCGTT
Source organism: Aeromonas sp. QDB11 (assembly GCF_027705265.1). Lineage (NCBI taxonomy): Bacteria > Pseudomonadati > Pseudomonadota > Gammaproteobacteria > Aeromonadales > Aeromonadaceae > Aeromonas > Aeromonas sp. QDB11. The sequence continues at coordinate 14,276 of NZ_JAPDBM010000036.1, forward strand.
CACATCCGGGATCTGGGCCAGCAGCAGCTCTTCACCCTCTTCCCGCACCCAGATCTGGGCACCGACTTTCAGCACATCACGCGCCGATTTCGGGGCGTAGCTCTGACGGTCGTCGGTAATAAATGAGCGAGCCCATTTGATACCGTTCCAGCCCAGCTCCGCTTCCTTGCCATTTTTCAGCACCAGCGTTGCGCTGCGGTCACCGAGCTTGGTCACGACCGCCGCCATCAGTGGATCATAAGTGGGCTGTTTGCCAAGGTGAGCGACGATCTGTTCGTAATCCCAGCTGGTTTCACCCGCTTTCCACAACTGCGCCGTCGGGCCGCGATAGCCGTGGCGCATGTCATAGGCAAAGACGCCATCCAGCAGCGCCTGTCTGGCCGCCCGCTGACGTTCGGCAGAGACGGTGGTGTAGACATGCAGGCCCATGGTGTAGGCATCTTCACCAAACTGCTCGACCATCTTCTGGCGCACCATTTCACCCAGATAGGGGGCGTGCAGGGTCACTTCGGCGCCGTGGTAACGGGCCTTGATCGGCATCCTGGAGGCTTCGTCAAACTGGGCCTGGGTGATCTTGCCGGTTTCCAGCATCCGGCCTAGCACGACGTTGCGGCGCGCAAAGGCACGCTCGGGGGAGCGGATGGGGTTAAGCATGGAGGGCGCTTTCGGCAGACCGGCAATGATGGCGATCTCGTCCAGTCCCAGATCCTTGACCTCTTTACCAAAGTAAACCTGCGCCGCAGCACCGACCCCGAAGGAGCGATAACCGAGGGGGATCTTGTTGAGGTACAGTTCGAGGATCTCGTCTTTTGAGAGATTCTGCTCGATCCGCCAGGCCAGGAAGACCTCCTTGACCTTGCGGATGATGGTCTTCTCATTGCTCAGGAAGAAGTTACGGGCAACCTGCTGGGTGATGGTACTGGCCCCCTGACGGGCATGGCCGGAGACAGCCCACACCGATGCGGCGCGAATGATACCAATCGGGTCAATGCCCGGGTGCTCATAGAAACGGGCATCTTCGGTCGCCAGCACGGCATCGATCATGGGTTGCGGAATTTCGTCCAGACGCAACGGAATGCGACGAATTTCGCCATATTGGGCGATCAATTCCCCATCCCGGCTGTAAACCCGCATCGGGGTTGCCAGCTTGACGTCACGCAATGCGGTGACATCGGGCAGTTGGGGTTTGATATAGAAGTAGATACCGATGAGGCTGGCAACACCCAGCACAGCACCCAGCATCATGACAATAAACAGGCGAACGAGCCATTTCAGCATGGAAGAACTACCAATCGTCTTAAAATTAGCCAACGGGCGCAGAGTATAGCCCTTTTGCCATCGGGAATTCGAGGTTTTCCTGTGGCGAGCCACCTGCCTCAAAAGGATGCGAGAGGTTAGCACTACGGGGAGCAATAACCAAGGAGGGTCACTTGTCATGAAGAAAGCGAGATGGGTCACTTTTCGGTATAAACTTTATGACATTGATAGTTAGAGCATTTAGGATGAGTAAAGCACTCCTCTGATTGGGTGTCCTACACTCAGTTCAGGAATAACACCAAATAACGCATGGATGTGTATATGTTTGGGCTATTTAATAAGGGTTCCCTCCTCCCTCTGGTGGGTATTGATTTCGGCAGCCAGACCATCAAGGCCGTTACCCTCAGTGGCCGTCCCGGCAAGCTGCATCTGGAGTCTGTTGCCGATATCCCTACCCCGAAAGGGACGCTGGTCGATTATCAATTACAGGATATCGAGCGCGTCAGCCAATCTCTCAAGACCCTCAAGCGCCTTATTCCAAGTCATAGTGACTATGCCGCTACCGCAGTGACCGGTTCCAACGTGATCACCAAGGTGATCCAGATTGATGCCCGCCTCAGCGACAAGGAGCTGGAGAATCAGGTACAGCTGGAGGCCGAGCAGATCATTCCCTTCCCCCTCGATGAAGTGAGCCTCGATTTTGAGGTGCTGGGCACCGGCAATAGCGAAGACCGTCAGGATGTTCTGCTGAGCGCCGCCCGTACCGAGAGCGTCAACGGTCGGGTAAGCGCCCTTGCCGAAGCAGGTATTGCCGTCAAGGTGGTGGATGTGGGCGCCCATGCGCTGGGGCGCGCTGTAGTGGCCTGTCTGCCCGAGCTGCAAGAGAGTGAACGGCCGATCGGGGTGATCGACATCGGTGCCAGCGCCATGACCTTTGCCGCGCTGGTCAAGGGGGAGGTGGTCTACTCCCGTTTGCAGAACTTCGGCGGCGATCAGTACAGTCAGGCGCTCTCCTCTTTTTACGGCATGACGCTGGATGAGGCTGAGCAGGCCAAAACCAAAGGTACCTTGCCTGTTGACCACGAGCTGGATGTGCTGATGCCTCACATCAACTCGCTGCTGCAGCAGGTGCGGCGCAATATTCAGCTCTTTTGCAGTTCGTCCGGTTATCGCGACATCGCAAAACTGGTGCTGACAGGAGGAGGCAGTCTGCTGCCGGGCTTGTTGGTACAGGTAAAAGAAGAGGTCAATTGCGAAGTGCTGCACCCGGATCTGTTTGCCTTGTTTGGCAAACCGAAAGGGGAGGGCGAGCTGGTACATGGCGCTAAATATATGACGGCATTCGGGTTGGCTCTGAGGAGTTTCACACCATGTCAAATATAAACCTTCTGCCCTGGCGTGAAGCTCGAGCCCAGCGCCAAAAGAAACAGTTCGGGGCCTTGCTGGGAATTTTTGTACTGGTCACGGTCGCGCTGGGATTTTTTGCCAACTGGCTGGTCGATCGCCAGATTACCGCCCAGCAGCAGCGCAACCAGCGACTGGTTCAGGAGATGACCATTCTGGATGCCCAACTTGGGGAGATCCGTCTGCTCAAGGAGCGTCGCAAGGAGCTGATCGATCGGATGCAGCTTATCGAACAATTACAGATGCGCCGTAATGTGCCCGTTCGCCTCTTCAACCAGCTGCCTTCACTGGTGCCCAACGGGGTGTACCTCAATACCCTCGCGATGCAGAACAATATTATTGATGTAAACGGCAAGACCGAAGCCTATGGCCGGGTGGCCAGCATGATGCGGCGGATTGATGGTTCCGGTTGGTTGGGCCAGTCAAAGATAAGCACTATTTTTGCAGCTGATGTTGCCCCTGTGTCATTGAGCCAGTTTTCCATGATGTTTTTGATTGCCAACAATGCTGCGGCTGCCGGGAATGTGGCCAAGGAGCAAAAATGAACCTTCAGCAACTCAACGAGCTGGATATCAATGACATAGCCAGCTGGCCAAAATGGGCAAAAGGGATCTTCATCCTTTTCTGCTGTGTGTTGACCGGTGGTGCCATCTATTACTACGTGATTGCCAATTCCCTGACCAATTTGACCCAAGAAGCGGCGAAGGAGACCGAGCTGAAAGCCCAGTTTGAAAGCAAGGCGATGCTGGCAGCCAACCTGGGGGCATACAAGGCGCAAATGGTCCAGCTTGAGCAACTGGTTGATACCCAGCTCAAGCAGTTGCCCAATACCCATGAAGTCGCCGGTCTGCTGGACGATATCAGCTTTATTGCAACCGACAACGGCCTGAAATTGAACCGGATAAACTGGGAACCCGAGCTCAAGCACGAGTTTTCGACCGAACTTCCGATGCGTATCGAAGTCGTGGGTACTTACCATGAAATTGGCAAGTTCACCGCTGATATGGCTGCCTTGCCCCGTATCGTCATCCTTGACTCCTTTACTTTGGGTCAGAGCAAGGATGCAGGAGATCTGATTTCGATGTCGATGCTGGCCAAGACCTACAAGTACAACGGTAAAACAGTGGAGTCGAAACAATGAGACGCATCTGCTGGTTGTTACCTGCCCTCTTGCTGGCGGCGTGTGGTGGCCAGGAGGACATGGATAGCTATGTCGCCGAGACCAAGGCAAGGCCTCCCGTACCTATCGAGCCCTTGCCCGAGCTGAAGCCTTTTGCCCCCATGCACTACCAGCAGCGGGAGTTGCGCAGCCCCTTTATGATTCCCCAGCCCGAGGCGGCGGTCGGAAGTACCAGCAGTGTCAAGGTTCAGCCGGATTGTGCTCAGACCTTGCTGGAACGGGAGAAAGAGGTGCTGGAAAATTATTCGCTGGCCAGTCTGTCGATGCATGGCTCTTTGGGAAAGGCGGGGCAGTTATGGGCCCTGATCAGTACCCCGGATGGCAAATCGATGCGGGTTGGTCTCAACCAGTATATGGGGCTTGATCAGGGGCGGGTCATCAAGATCACCGACACTGCAGTGGACTTGCTGGAAACCATTCCGGACGGGAAGGGGTGCTGGGTAACAAGAGAAACCCAGTTGGCGATGGCCAATGTGCAAGAAAAACAATAATCAGGGACGAACAGCAATGAGAACAACAATCGAGCGTGTAACCAAAGTGGCTTTGCTGTTTTGCGCCAGCGCCGTCAGTCAGGCGTGGGCAGTGGCAACCCTGCAGGAGATCAAGGTTAATCCTCTGCTTGCTGATCAACTGCTGGTGGAGCTCAGTTTCAGTGAGCCGGTCACCGGCTTTACTGATCGTCTCTCTTATCAACCCAATCAACTGCTGCTGCATGTTCCCGGTGCGGTGGGGGCGCTCAAGGTCAACCCGCTGCCTATCCAGCGCCAGGGAGTGGATAATATCAAGGTGGAAGGCAAGGGCGCCGGTCTGGATATCAAGATCGCGCTCGATCAGCTGGCTCCCTATCAGGTACAGCAACAGGGTAACAAATTGCTGGTGTCATTGGGTGAGGGGGCGTCCTCCGGGCTCATCAATGGTGAGAGCGCCCTGATTGCACCCGCTACCTCGGCTACCCCGGTGTCAGCACCCTCTGCGATGGTGGCTACCACCTCCCCCTCGGCGTTGCTCAATCCTCAGGTCGTTGCCCGGTCGATGCCTGTTGCGCCCGTGACAGCGCCTGTAGCAGCACAGCCAGCCAGCAAGCCGGTGCTCAACAACTATCAGAGTAGTGGGGGCGGCGCCTATTTCAATTCGGTTACCGGTGTGGATTTTCGTCGTGGCAAAGATGGTCAGGGGGAATTTCTGGTCACGCTGGATAACAGCTCGGCCGCCGTCGATGTGAGCAGTCGCGGCCAGACCGTTCTGGCCAAGTTCCATGGTACTCGGGTGCCGGATGGCTTGCTTAATCTGATCAATGTGCAGGATTTTGCAACGCCGGTCTCTCAGGTTGAAGTCTCCCGGCAGGGGAGCGATACCCTGTTTGAGTTGTCGATCAATGGTCAGTTTGATTACCGTTACGATCAGGCCGACAAGCTCTTCATTATCGAGGTGAAAAAGCGGACAACGGCCACGGCATCCAAGCAGTATCAGGGTAAACCCATCTCATTGAACTTCCAGGACATTCCTGTACGTACCGTGCTGCAGCTCATCGCTGACTTCAACAATCTCAACCTGGTGACCACAGATTCGGTGGCGGGCAATATTACGTTGCGTCTGGATGGGGTGCCATGGGAGCAGGCGCTCGACATCATTTTGAAGGTGCGTGGGCTGGACAAACGACTGGACAACAACATTCTGCTGGTGGCACCGGCCGAGGAAATTGCAGCCCGCGAGAAACAGCAGCTGGAGAGCCGCAATCAGGTTGCTGATTTGGCACAGCTCTATACCGAATATCTGCAGATCAACTATGCCAAGGCGTCGGAAGTAGCGGCCCTGCTCTCTTCAGAAAGTACCAAGTTGCTGTCACCCCGTGGTGCTGTGAGCGTGGATGAGCGCACCAACGTGTTGGTGGTCAAAGATACCGCCGATGTCATCAGCAGCATCAAGCGGATGCTCGATATCCTCGATATTCCGGTCAAGCAGGTGGTTATCGAGGCGCGGATGGTGACCATTGATGACGGTTTTGATGAAGCGCTCGGGGTGCGTTGGGGGGTGACCAAGAACGATGGCCATGGCAACAGTACATCCGGCTCTATCGAGGGTAATGACGGCTCTGGTAACAACAATGGTGGTTCAACAATCACCAAGCCGACAGTGGATGACCGGATGAACGTCAATCTGCCGGTGACCAATGCGGCCGGTACTTTGGCCTTCCAGGTTGCCCGTCTGGCCGATGGTACCCTGCTGGATCTCGAGTTGTCGGCGCTGGAAAAAGAGAGCAAGGCCGAGATTATCGCCAGTCCGCGGGTGACCACGGCGAACCAGAAACCGGCACTGATCGAGCAGGGTACCGAGATCCCCTATGTGGAGTCCTCTTCCAGCGGGGCCACCTCGGTCACCTTCAAGAAGGCGGTGTTGAGTCTGAAGGTTACCCCGCAGATCACGCCAGATAATCGGGTTATTCTCGATCTGACCGTGACCCAGGATACCAAGGGTGAAACGGTACCGACCGGTACTGGGGATGCGGTTTCCATCAACGCCCAGTCCATCACCACCCAGGTGTTGGTGAACAATGGCGAGACGCTGGTGCTCGGCGGTATCTATCAGCAGACCATCAAGAGCGATGTAACCAAGGTGCCGCTGCTTGGTGATATTCCCGGATTGGGGGCCTTGTTCCGCAAGACCACCAGCGAGAACAAAAAGCGGGAATTGCTGATTTTTGTGACGCCCAAGATTGTCACCGACGCCTTCTGAATGCTTTACATGTAAGGGTAAAACACATATAACCTTACGCCCCAATGAGGCTGGGGCGTAAGGGCTGCGGTTGCCAGTCCCGATATCTATTGAGATAATCCCCCTCCTGATCCATCGCAAGATAAGGTTCATAGGTACCCCGATCCAGTATTCATCGGGGTCGTGCAGTTTGTAATTACTAACGAAAAGACATGGCTGAGAAACGCAATATTTTCCTGATAGGTCCCATGGGTGCGGGCAAGAGCACCATAGGTAGACATCTGGCAGAACAACTGCATATGGAGTTTTTCGACTCAGATCATGAGATTGAGCGCCGCAGTGGTGCTGATATCGGCTGGGTGTTCGATGTTGAAGGCGAAGAAGGTTTCCGGATTCGCGAAGAGAAGGTGATCGGCGAATTGTCAGAGCAGCAGGGTATCGTGCTGGCGACGGGTGGCGGTGCCATCAAGAGTCGCGAAACCCGCAACAAGTTGTCTGCTCGTGGCATCGTGGTCTACCTCGAAACCACTATTGAAAAGCAGCTGGCGCGCACACAGCGAGACAAACGCCGCCCTCTGCTACAGACCGAAGAACCGGCACGCGAAGTGCTGGAACGTCTGGCACAAGAGCGCAATGCCCTGTATGAAGAGGTTGCCGACTTTGTTGTGCACACCGATGACCAGAGTGCAAAAATCGTTGCCAATCAAATTGTAAAGCTGATCGGTATGTAATCTAGAGGACGTCCATGGAACGGTTGAAGGTCGAACTGGGTGAACGCAGCTATCCCATCGAGATAGCTGCCGGGTTGTTGCAGCGCCCCGAGGCGCTGGTATCGACCATCAAGGGCAAGCGGGTGATGATCGTGACCAACACGGTCGTTGCTCCGCACTATCTTGAACGGGTAACGGCCCTGCTGTCGGGTTTTCAGGTTGAACACCTGATCCTGCCTGATGGCGAGGCATACAAGAACCTGGCGACCTTTGAGCAGATCATGTCTGCTCTGCTTGAAACCAACCATGGGCGCGATACGACACTGATCGCTCTGGGGGGCGGCGTGATCGGGGATCTGGTGGGCTTTGCGGCAGCAAGCTATCAACGTGGCATTCCTTTTATCCAGATCCCGACCACCCTGCTCTCCCAGGTTGACTCCTCTGTCGGCGGTAAAACCGCTGTCAACCACCCCCTCGGCAAGAACATGATTGGAGCTTTTTATCAGCCCAAACAGGTTGTTATCGATACCGAATGTCTGAGTACCTTGCCTGCCCGCGAATTTGCCGCAGGGATGGCCGAGGTGATCAAGTACGGCATCATTTGGGATGCTGATTTCTTCAGCTGGCTGGAGCAGAACATGGTGCGTCTGCAACAGCTGGAACCCGCCGCGTTGGCCCACGCCATCAAACGCTGCTGCGAGATCAAAGCCGACGTGGTCGGTCAGGATGAGACCGAGCACGGCGTCCGTGCGCTGCTCAATCTGGGCCACACCTTTGGTCATGCCATCGAGGCCGAGCAGGGTTATGGTAACTGGCTGCACGGTGAAGCGGTATCAGCTGGCACCATGCTGGCAGCCTGGACTGCGCAGGCCCGTGGCGAGATGAGCGAAGTGGACGTTGCGCGCGTGCGCGCCCTGCTGCTGGCCGCCAATTTGCCCATTCATGCTCCTGCCGAGATGGATTTCTCCGCCTTTATTCGCCATATGCGCCGTGACAAGAAGGTGCTGGAAGGCAAGCTGCGTCTGGTGTTGCCGGTTGGCATCGGCCATGCGCAGGTGGTGGGGGATGTGTCCGATGCTGAGTTGCTGGCGGTGATCGAGTCTGGTCGTGACAAATAAACTGCTAAAACTGCCTTCCCAGCGGCAGCTGGTTGACCGGCTGCTGCATCTGATTGAATTCAATCACCCTTTCGTTTTTCTCTCCGGTAAACCCGGTTGTGGTCGCGGTACCCTGTGCGAATCCCTGCTCGGCGTGTTGCCGGAAAAAGTGCGGGTGGTAAGCCTGATCGGCACGCCTGCCATGAAGATGGTGGATGTGCGCCAGCTGTTGCTGCCACAGGTGGTGGCTCGGCCGTTGTTCAATCCACAGGATGCATTGGCAGAGAGCTTCTTTCGTATGCTGGAGGGGAGCAAGCCTGCCACCCTGCTGCTGATGATCGAGCGGGCCGACCAGTTGCCGGCCGAGCTGCTGGGAGAGTTGTGGGCGATCATCCGTCATAACGATACCCTGGCGGCGCCCCATCAACTGGCCATTATCGTCTCGGGCAGTGACGTCTGGTGTCGTACCCAACGACCGCAGCTGAAAGGGCGCGCCATGCCAGCCCTGGAGCTGGAAGTGCCGCCCCTGAGCCCGCCCGAGCAGCGCATCTTCTTGTATGAGAAAGCCAAAGAGCTCAAGGTCCCGGCGACCCTCTTGCCCAAGCCGCAAGTGGAGGAGATCCTGAAAACGGCGAACGGACATCCGTCCACCATCATGCAGTTACTGGAGGATATCATGACCGACAGAAGGCCCAAGAAGCGTCAGGCGGAGTTGCCTGTCAAGAAGATTGCCACCGCTATCGCGCTGGTCGCTGGCGGCCTGCTGGCGATGAGCTACCTGCTGCCTGCGCTGTTTGACAATGAAAGCAAACCTGCGCTGCAGGATCCGGCGCAGAACACGGCATTGCCGATCCCGGTAGCGGGAGGCGATCCCCTCACCGCAGGCGGTTCGAATACCGATGCCGCTGCACAAGGCGCACAAGACAGCGATGCCGCCAGCAATCCCAACGGGGTGGTGAAGGATTGGCAGCCGGAAGCAAAAGTGCTGCCCAAATCGGTGGAGAGCGAAACAGTGACCACAGAATCCACCAATTACGAAGGGCGTCGGGTGGTGATCTCTGACGAGGTTGTGCAAAAGCTGATGACCGAACCCAAGGTGAGCGGCGCACTGCCTACTGACGTGGTGGACGAGCTGACCGGCAAGACCTCGAACGGCGCAACCCCCAGTGGCGCCGTCGCAACCACAGCGCCAGCCAGCACCAGCAAGGCACAGAGCCCGGTGACAACCGCAACGCCTGCGGCTACCACCAACACCGCCAGCAGCGAGCCGGTTGCCGCGCCTGCACCCAAGGTAGCCCTGACACCGGTCGCCACCTTGAACAAGAAGCCGCGCAACCATTACAGCGTTCAGCTGATGGGGGCGAGCAACACCAAGGCGGTGGATCAGTTTGTCGCCGAGCATGGTCTGGCGGGCAAGGTATGGGTCTATCAGACCAAGTTCCGTGGCAGCCCCTGGTACGTGGTGCTGCAAGGGGATTATGCCGGTCTGACCCAGGCCAAGAGTGCCATTCGCAAGCTCTCGCCCGCCTTGCTGAAAGGTCAGCCCTGGCCCAAGTCGTTTGCACAGGTACAAAAAGAGCTGAAGCAATAGCCTTGATACCGGATAAGGGGGTAGAATCGTCCCCCTTTTTGGGTCTTGCCTTCTTACACACCGGATTTCCATGAAAAAAACACGCGCTTTTTTAAAATGGGCCGGGGGAAAATACTCCCTGGTTGAAGAGATTGCCGAGCGCCTGCCGGCCGGGCGTGTGTTGCTGGAGCCTTTCGTCGGGGCCGGGTCTGTGTTTCTCAACACCGACTACGACGCGTATGTGCTCAACGATATCAACCCGGATCTTATCTGCCTGTATAACCATCTCAAGCTGACGCCTGACCGATTCATCGCCGAGGCGCGCAAGATGTTTGTGGCTGAACACAACCACAAGGCCGCCTATTACCGGCTGCGCACCCAGTTCAATCAGACCGAGACCACCTTCGAGCGGGCACTCTTGTTCCTGTTTCTCAACCGTCACGGTTTCAACGGGCTGTGCCGTTATAACAAGAAGGGCGGCTTCAACGTGCCGTTCGGTTCCTACAAGAAGCCCTATTTCCCGGAAAAAGAGCTGTGGGCCTTTGCCGAAAAGGCGCAGAAGGCGACCTTTATCTGCGAGAGCTACGCCGATGCCATCAAGCGGGCCGAAGAGGATTGGGTCATCTACTGTGATCCTCCCTATGCGCCGCTTTCCACGACCGCCAGCTTTACCAGCTATGCCTCCGGTGGTTTTACCCTGGATGATCAGGCGATCCTGGCGCGACTGGCCCGTCACACCGCCGCTCACAAAGGGGTGCCGGTGTTGATCAGCAACCACGATATCGAGCTGACCCGTGAGCTCTATCGCGGTGCCCGTCTCGACGAGATTTTGGTCAAGCGCACCATCAGCCGCAACGGCGGCACCCGCAACAAGGTGGCCGAGTTGCTGGCGCTCTATCCGCCCGGCATCGAGCCGGAGCAGGGCTACTACCCCAGCGACAGCGAACTGCTGCCACTGGCGTAACAGACAATGCGGCGCCCAGGGGCGCCGTTTTTTATGGGCGAGCCCGCGCCTGTGCCGATGTCCCATAACCCGGGTGGCTGGGGGAGGGGAGGCGATTGCCCCATTTACCCCGCATTCGAGTCGTTTTCGCCCGCCTTTTACGTTAAAATTGCGCCGCTTTTTCTCCCTGGCTGCCAATGGATGATGCTGATGAAAGACTTTCTGATTGCCCCCTCGATCCTCTCTGCCGATTTTGCCCGTCTGGGTGACGATGTCGCCAAGGTGCTGGCTGCCGGTGCCGATGTGGTTCACTTCGACGTGATGGACAACCACTATGTCCCCAACCTGACCATCGGCCCCATGGTCTGTCAGGCGCTGCGTGACTACGGTATCGAGGCGCCCATCGACGTGCACCTGATGGTCAAGCCGGTGGATCGCATCATTCCCGATTTTGCCAAGGCCGGTGCGTCCCTCATCACCTTCCATCCGGAAGCGTCCGACCACGTTGACCGCTCTTTGGGCCTGATCAAGGAGATGGGCTGCCAGGCGGGTCTGGTGCTCAATCCGGCTACCTCGCTCTCCTGCCTCGAGTATGTGATGGACAAGCTGGACGTGATCCTGCTGATGTCGGTCAACCCGGGCTTCGGTGGCCAGAGCTTCATCCCCGGCACCCTCGACAAGCTGCGTCAGGTACGTCGTCTGATCAACGAGAGCGGCCGCGATATCCGCCTCGAGATCGATGGTGGGGTGAAGGTCGACAACATCCGCGAGATCGCCGACGCGGGCGCCGACATGTTTGTCGCCGGCTCTGCCATTTTCAGCCAGCCTGACTACAAGGCGGTGATCGACAAGATGCGTGCGGAGCTGGCTCATGTCACACGCTGAGCGCGCATTTGATTTGGTGCTGTTCGATCTGGACGGCACCCTGATCGACAGCGCCGCCCAGCTGGCGCTGGCGGTCAATCTGACGCTGACCGATCTGGGTCTGGCGCAGGCCGATGAAGCCGTGATCCGTACCTGGGTCGGCAACGGGGCCGACAAGCTGATCCAGCGGGCCCTTGCCTATCGCGAGGCCGACCCCGAGCTGTTTGCCAAGGCTCGACCGATCTTTTTCCAGCACTACAACGCCTGTTTGCTGCAGGGGCTGGCCATGTATGATGGGGTCGCCCAGAGTCTGCGTCGCCTGCAAACCCTGGGCTACAAACAGGCGATCGTCACCAACAAGCCGAGCGACTTCGTGGCACCGATCCTCGATGCCCTTGGCATCAGCGATTGTTTCGCGCTCTGGCTCGGTGGCAACTGCGTGCCGGTCAAGAAGCCGAGCCCGGAGCCGCTGCTGCACGCCTGCCAGGAGTTGGGGGTGAGCCCGGCTCGCACCCTGATGGTGGGCGACTCCGAAAATGACGTGCTGGCGGCCAAGGCGGCTGGCATGAAGGTGGTGGGGCTCACCTACGGTTACAACTATGGCCGCCCCATCGCCGACTCCCGGCCTGACTGGGTGTTCGAACATTTTTCCCAGCTCGATGCGCTGCTGAGCTAATCGCGCCGCGGGACTGGCTGAATAACAAGGATTAACACTCTCATGACCAAACCAATCGTATTGAGCGGGGCGCAACCCTCCGGCCAACTGACCATCGGCAACTACATGGGGGCCCTGCGTCAGTGGGTCAACATGCAGGATGAGTTCGACTGCCTCTACTGCATCGTCGACCTGCATGCCATCACCACCCGTCAGGATCCGGTTGCCCTGCGCAAGGCCTGCCTCGATGCGGCCGCCCTCTATCTGGCGGTCGGTATCGATCCCAAGAAGAGTACCGTCTTCATCCAGTCTCACGTGCCGCAGCACGCCGAGCTGGGCTGGATCCTCAACTGCTACACCCAGATGGGTGAGCTGTCGCGCATGACCCAGTTCAAGGACAAGTCCGCCCGTTTCGAGAACAACGTCAACGTTGGTCTGTTCGGTTATCCGGTGCTGATGGCCGCTGATATCCTGCTCTATCAGGCCAATCAGGTGCCGGTTGGTAACGACCAGAAGCAGCATCTGGAGCTGACCCGCGACATCTGCACCCGTTTCAACAACCTCTATGGTGAGGTGTTCACCCTGCCGGAGCCCTTCATTCCGACCGAAGGGGCGCGGGTAATGAGCCTGCAGGATCCGACCAAGAAGATGTCCAAATCGGATGACAACGAGGCCAACTTCATCGGCCTGTTGGAAGATCCCAAGCAGATCGTCAAGAAGATCAAGCGTGCGGTGACCGACTCCGACGAGCCGGCAGTGGTGCGGTTCGATCCGGAGAACAAACCGGGTGTTTCCAACCTGCTGACCCTGATGTCCGGCGTGACCGGTCGCTCCATCCCCGAGCTGGAGCAGCACTTCGAAGGCAAGATGTATGGTCACCTCAAGACCGAGACCGCCGAAGCCGTGGTTGCGCTGCTGGAACCGATCCAGGCGCGTTTCCACGAGTTGCGTCAGGATGAGGCCCATCTGATCGCGATTCTGGCCGAAGGGGCACAAAAGGCGCGTGAAAGAGCTGAAAAAACCCTGACCAGAGTATATGATGTAGTCGGCTTCGTTCCTCGAGCCTGACATACTGGGAAGGTGTAGTAGAAGAGAGCTGGGTATTTGCCTGGCTTTCTTTATTTTCTGACCGGCTATTTGTTTAATTTATTTATTTCAACGTGGGTAATATCCCCAAGAGAAAGCATGTCTGTTCAACCAACTATTTCTGCTGAAGAGCTGAGTGACAAAGGTCACTGGCTACGTAAATTTCGCAAGGCGAAAAACCTCAATACCCTGCAGTTGATGGTCTCCAATGCCATCGACAAGCACCATAAAACCCCTGCCGTTGCTGCAGCTATCTATCTGGCCGAGTGTCAGCGTGAACGGGAAATGGAACAGGGTCGTTATCTCGATCGTTAATTCTCCGCTGTTGGTTATCTCATGCTGTTGTTGATCGATAACTACGACTCTTTTACCTGGAACCTGGTGCAATATTTCGGCGCCCTGGGACAAGAGGTTGTGGTCAGGCGTAATGATGAACTGACGCTGGATACCATAGCGCAGCTATCTCCTCGTTATTTGGTTATATCCCCGGGACCTTGCACGCCCAATGAGGCGGGGATCTCCCTCGACGCCATTCGCCACTTCGCTGGCAAGTTGCCCATTCTCGGTGTCTGTCTCGGTCATCAGTCGCTGGCGCAAGCCTTCGGTGCCAGCGTAGTGCGTGCCCGTCAGGTGATGCACGGCAAAACCTCGCTCATCCGCCATCGGGATGAGGGGGTGTTCAAGGGGCTCAACAACCCGCTGCGGGTGACCCGTTACCACTCGCTGGTGGTGGAGCGCGACACGCTGCCCGAATGCTTCGAGATCACCGCCTGGAGCGAGCATGCCGATGGCGCGTTTGACGAGATCATGGGGCTGCGCCACAAGACGCTTCCTGTCGAAGGGGTTCAGTTCCATCCGGAGAGTATTTTGAGCGAGCAGGGCCATCAGTTGCTGGCCAATTTTCTGGCGCGTACATAAAAAGTTGTGATCGCCTTCTCAAGTTCGAGAGAAGGCAAAAAAAATTTCCCTGACACTTTATTCACCCCCTCTCCTGCCCAAATTATCTCTTGCCAAGCCCCCCTGAGTCGTTATGCAATGCGGTTGCCTAAAATCTCAAGGTCAATCGAACATTGTTCCTCATAGGCCGTCTTGTTACAGACTTTTTACTTTATTTCTGTGATAATCCCGTCACGTTTACACGGATTTAACTTTTGGACGGTGGATTATTCTGTCGCCGAATCGAAGGAGAGCTATATGTCAGAGTTGTTGGCAGTGACACGTGAAGTGTTTGATGAAGTGATGGTTCCCAACTATGCGCCCGCCAAAATCATCCCGGTGCGTGGTGAAGGGTCACGTGTCTGGGATCAGGAAGGGCGCGAGTACATCGACTTCGCCGGTGGCATCGCGGTTAACGGCCTGGGTCACTGTCATCCCAAGCTGGTCGAGGCGCTGAAAACCCAGGGCGAGAAGCTGTGGCACCTCTCCAACGTGATGACCAACGAGCCGGCCCTGCGTCTGGCCAGGAAACTGGTCGCCGCCACCTTCGCCGACAAGGTCTACTTCTGCAATTCCGGCGCCGAAGCGAACGAAGCCGCTCTCAAACTGGCCCGCCGCTACGCCATCGAGAAGTTCGGCGAGCAGAAGACCCAGATCATCGCCTTCAATCAGGGCTTCCACGGTCGTACCTTCTTTACCGTCAGCGTCGGTGGCCAGGCTGCCTACTCCGATGGCTTCGGCCCCAAGCCCGGTGATATCACCCATGTGCCCTACAACGATCTGGCGGCACTGGCCGCGGTGATCTCAGACAACACTTGCGCCGTGGTGATGGAGCCGCTGCAGGGCGAGGGCGGCATCATTCGTCCTACCGACGAGTTTGCCAAAGGGGTGCGCGAGCTGTGCGACAAACACAATGCCCTGCTGGTGTATGACGAAGTACAGTCCGGGGTCGGCCGTACCGGTGATCTCTACGCCTATATGGGGCTCGGCGTCACGCCGGACATCCTCACCAGCGCCAAGGCACTGGGGGGCGGTTTCCCCATCGGCGCCATGCTGACTACCGACGAGATCGCGGCTTACCTGAAAGTGGGCACTCACGGCTCTACCTACGGCGGCAACCCGCTGGCCTGTGCGGTCGCCGAAGCGGTGATCGACGTGATCAATACCCCCGAAGTGCTGAGCGGCATCAAGCAGCGCGAACAGCTGTTCCGCGACGGGCTCGAGGCGATCAACGCCAAATACCACTGCTTCAGCGAAGTGCGTGGCAAGGGTCTGCTGCTGGGCGCCGTGCTGAACGACGACTACAAGGGACGCTCGCGCGACTTCCTGCTGGCCTCTATCGATCAGGGATTGATGGCACTGGTGGCCGGTACCAATGTGGTCCGTTTTGCCCCTTCACTGGTGATCCCGGAAGCGGACATCAAGGAAGGGTTGGCACGCTTCGAGAAGGCGGTTGCCCAGGTGGTTAACGCCTGATTCCAAATTGAGGTGGGGAACTCTCCCGGCAGGAGCCGGGACCCCACCTGTCGTCAATGAAAGGGAGTTGTCATTTATGTTGGTTATCCGTCCCATCGAGCAAAAAGATTTTGCCGGGCTCAAGACCTGCGCCATCGAGTCCGGCACCGGCATGACCTCGTTGCCCGTCAACGATGAGCTGCTGCAGCGCAAGATTGAAGCCTCTACCCAGACTTTTTCCGACAAGCCCGCTGGCAAAGGGGACTGCCTCTACTTCTTCGTGGCCGAGGATCTGGAGACCGGCGAGATGGTGGGCACCTGTGCCATCGATGCCGCGGTGGGTCTCTCCCAGCCGTTTTACAACTACCACATCGGCAAGGTGGTGCACTCTTCACCCAAGCTCGGCATCTACAACGTCGTTGAAACCCTGACTCTCTCCAACGACTACACCGGCAACTCCGAGCTCTGCACCCTGTTCTTGCGCGAATGTGCCCGCGAGGGGCTCAATGGCCGCCTGCTCTCCAAGCACCGCTTTCTGTTTATGGCCGAGCACCCCGAGCTGTTTGACGAGACCGTCTTCGCCGAGATGCGTGGCGTCTCCGATGCCGACGGTCACAGCCCCTTCTATGAGTGGCTGCAAACCCACTTCTTCTCGATGGATTTTCCCACCGTCGACTATCTGACCGGCATCGGCAAGAAGCGCTTTATCGCCGAGCTGATGCCCAAGTACCCCATCTACGTCAATTTGTTGAGCAAAGAGGCGCGGGCCGTTATCGGCCAGACCCACGAGAAGACCCGCCCCGCCATCAAGATGCTGCAGGACGAGGGCTTCGTGAACCGTGGCTACGTCGATATCTTCGATGCGGGTCCCACCGTCGAGTGCGACGTGAAGAATATCCGCAGCGTGCGCCGCAGCAAGAAGCTGCGAGTGCTGGTGGGCGAGCCCATCGGTGGCAAGACCCACCTGCTCTGCAACAGCCGTTTCGAACATTACCGTGCCTGCTACGGCAATATCCGGGTCGATCTCGACAAGCATGAAGCCATCATCCCGCCCAAGATGGCGGCGGCACTCAAGGTGCAGGATGGCGACATGGTACGGGTGGTTGACCTCGACTGAGGCAAACAGGACAAGCAAACCGATTATCAGACAGGCAGCCGAGGCTGCCTGCCAGCGACAGGGAGTGAATGGATGAGCCAGTCAGTGCAATTTATCGACGGTCAGTGGCTTGCCGGTGAAGGCAAGCCGTTCGAGTCAACCGATCCGGCCAAGAACGAGGTGATCTGGCAGGGCGCTGCCGCCAGCGCGGCGCAAGTGGATGCTGCCGTCAAGGCCGCCCGCGCCGCCTTCTACCATTGGGCGGATATGAGCCTTGAGGATCGCCTGGCCATAGTGCGTCGTTATGCCGACCTGCTCGGCGAGCAGAAAGAGGCGCTGGCGCTGACCATCGCCCGCGAAACCGGCAAACCGCTGTGGGAGACCCGCACCGAAGTGGCGGCCATGCAGGGCAAGATTGCCATCTCCATCCGGGCGCACGACGAGCGCACCGGCACCGTTGAAAATGCCATGCCGGGCGCCAAGGCATTTGTCCGTCACAAGCCCCACGGTGTGGTGGCGGTGTTCGGCCCTTACAACTTCCCGGGCCATTTGCCCAACGGCCATATCGTACCAGCGCTGATTGCGGGTAACGCTGTGGTGTTCAAACCCTCCGAGCTGACCCCCATGGTGGCCGAAGCCATGGTCAAGGTGTGGCAGCAGGCCGGGCTGCCCAAGGGCGTGCTCAATCTGGTGCAAGGGGAGGTCGAGACCGGCAAGGCGCTGGCTGGCAACCCGGATATCGACGGCCTCTTCTTCACCGGCTCCTCCCGTACCGGTCATTTCCTCCATCAGCAGTTTGCCGGTCAACCGGGCAAGATCCTGGCCCTAGAAATGGGCGGCAACAACCCGCTGATCGTGAAAGACGTGAGCGACATCGACGGCGCGGTGCATGCCATCGTCCAGTCCGCCTTTATCACTTCCGGTCAGCGCTGTACCTGCTCCCGCCGTCTGTTTGTCGAGCGCGGCGAGCGGGGCGATGCGCTGGTCAAGCGACTGGTCGAGGTGGTCGGCCAGATCAAGGTCGGCCTCTATGACGCCGCCGAGCAACCCTTTATGGGCGCCATGATCAGCGAGCGAGCTGCGCTCGGCATGGTCGAGGCACAAGCCAACCTGCAACAGCTGGGCGGCGAGAGCCTGCAGGTTCTTGAGCACCTGAAAGCGGGTACCGGCTTTGTCTCTCCGGGCATTATCGACGTGACGGCAGTCAGCACATTGCCTGATGAAGAGTACTTCGGCCCGCTGCTGCAGCTCATTCGTTACGACGATTTCGATGCCGCTATCGATCAGGGTAACGCCACCCGTTACGGTCTCTCGGCCGGTCTGCTGGGTGATAACGAGGCGGATTGGCAGCACTTCTTCAAGCGGATCCGCGCCGGTATCGTCAACTGGAACAAGCCCATCACCGGCGCCTCCAGTGCCGCGCCGTTTGGTGGCATCGGGGCATCCGGCAACCACAGAGCGAGCGCCTACTACGCCGCTGATTATTGTGCGTATCCGGTTGCCTCTGTCGAAGACAGCAAAGCCGCTATGCCGGAGCAGCTGTCTCCCGGCTTGACGTTTTAAGAAAGCCAAGGTCGGCGCTATCTCCGTTGGGGCTAGCGCCTGACCACGACAATAAAAGGGGCGCTGAGCAGGTGCCCTTGTCTGTACCCGCAATCAAAGGAAAGAGAGATGCAAAAGGATATCGACACCCTGTTCAGCCATCTGTGGGACAATTACATCAAGGTGACCCCGAGTGCCCTCAAGGTGCACACCTTGCTGGGTGGCGGCGAGCCCATCGTCAACGATCACGTAGCGTTTCGTACCTACAACCTGCCCAAGCTGGGGCTGGAGAAGCTGGCTGCCCACTTTCTGGCGCTCGGTTACGAGCAGAAGGGCGAGTACGTCTTCAAGGCCAAGAAGCTCTACGCCAAGCACTTCGAGCATACAGATCCGGATGCTCCCAAGGTGTTTATCAGCGAGCTGAAGGTCGAAGAGCTCTCTCCGGCTGCCCAGGCCATCATCCACAAGCTGGCGGATCAGGTGCCCGATCATCTGACAGATACCCCGGCATTTCTCTACACCGGCGCCCCCTGGCAGGTCTCCTATGCCGATTACCAGACCCTGCTGGCGGAGAGCGAGTATGCGGCCTGGATGGCGGCATGGGGCTATCGCGCCAACCACTTCACGGTCAATATCAACAAGTTGAAGGATTTCGACACCATCCATCAGGTCAATGCGGCACTGAAGGCTGCGGGTTTTGTCCTCAACAGCGTGGGTGGCGAGGTGAAGGGAGACCCGCAGGTGATGCTGGAGCAATCCTCCACCATGGCCGACAAAGCCGAGGTGCCGTTCAGTGATGGGGTGCGTACCATCCCGAGCTGCTTCTACGAGTTTGCCCTGCGCTACCCGCAGCCAGATGGCGTGCTCTATCCGGGCTTTGTCGAGGCGTCGGCCGACAAGATCTTCGAATCGACGAATGCCATGTAACGGGAACCACCCTGTTTCAGTCGCAACGCCTCCTCGCCGGAGGCGTTTTGTTTGGCGCCGAGTGAGGGTGGCGGGTGTTGCCTGACACCTCAGTGAAAGGGATTTGTACGGCGCCTAACTGATAAAGATTTGTTGATAAAAATGTGAACTAGATCACCTGACGCGCCACAGATTGACGCAGGCGGTGGAGCAAAAAGGAGTAGAATGACGCTTTATTTTTGCGGGGCCAATCGATGCCTAACTATCACTTTTTCAAGCAGGGTCAGGCGCTTACCTATCTAGATGCCAATGCGCCCAGCTATAGCGATGAGCGTCGTCAACTGGTCGAACAGGGATTTGCCGCCATCGCCGCCCCCACCTTTGCAGATACCCCGGCCCAAGCCCTTGAGCTGCTGCGCACTCATCAGGCACTACAGGACGAGGCACAGGCCAACGCCCTTTGCCTGACGGTGGCCGCTATTCCGGCGGCGATCGCCGCGCTGACCGGGCACTGAACATTGCCAGCGCCATGCCTGCGTAGGTAAAAAATGGTGCCATGGTCATGGCACCCTCTTATCGGTTTGCCTGTTTGCCCTGAGCGGTCTACCGCTGGTGCAGGTCACCTTCAATGACCAGCACGGTATCCATTCCTGCCGCCTTGCCTGCCTCAAGCCCGATGCGGGTATCTTCAAACACCAGACAGTTCGCCGGATTGGCGCCGAGCAGTTCTGCCACCCGCAAAAAGGTGTCGGGGTGCGGTTTGTGGTTGGTGACATCATCGGCACTGACCACCACCGAGATATAGGCGTCGAGTCCGGTGCTTTTCAGGATGGAGTCCGCCTGACTGCGCGGTGAGCCGGTGCCAATCCCCATCTTCACCTTGCCGTGATAGTACCTGACCAGCTCCCACATCTTGGGAAAGACGCTGACCTTGTCGATATGTGCCATATAGAGTGCAATCTTGCGGCGGGTAAAGGCCTCGACATCCACCGTCAGCCCCTGCTGCTCGGCCAGCATGGCGATGATCTTGCGGGTGGGAATGCCGCCGTACTGATAGAGCTGATCCCGCTCGAAGGGGATGCCGAACTCGGCACAGGTAAGTTCCCAGGCATCCAGATGAAGGGGCATGGAATCCACCAGAGTGCCATCCATATCGAAAATCAGGGCATCGTAGTGATCAAACCGGTACTGCTCGTTCATGGGGACTCCTCGGACTGAATTCGGACTAAATAGCGCAGGCTAACAGAACCGGTCGGCAGTTTGTGGGATCTGCCTCATGGTTGGGCTGATTGTGGCCGCCGTTTTTTCTATCTCTTGCTGATTTGTGAGACAATAATCCGTTCATTGCCGGATACTTTGGCATATCAGATCAGCGAGTCCGCTTATGACCTCGAAAATATCCCCCAAAACCATTTTCTCCAGTGTGGCGCTGGTGATCGCGCTCGGTTCACTGGAAAAGAGCATCGTCACCACCCCGCTGCCCATGATTGGCGCCGAGTTGCACGCCGGTGCCGCCCTCACCTGGGTGGTCACCGCCTACCTGCTGGCGGCCACCGCCGTGCTGCCCCTCTATGGCAAACTGAGCGATCTCTTTGGCCGGGTGCGGATGCTCAATATCGGCATCGGCTTGTTTCTGGCGGGCTCGGTGGCCTGCGCCCTCTCCCAGGATCTGCCGACCCTGCTGGCGGCCCGCGTGTTGCAAGGACTGGGCGGCGGCGGCCTGATTGCCCTCGCGTTTACCGTGATTGCCGACACCATCCCGCCACGGGAGGTGGGCAAGTATCAGGGCTACATCTCGGCGGTCTATGCGGTCTCCAGCATCGCCGGCCCCTTGCTTGGCGGCTATTTTACCGAGCAGCTCAGCTGGCGCTGGATCTTCTGGATCAACCTGCCGCTCGGGGCGCTGGCTGTCTTCCTCATCAACCGCAACCTCAAACAGCTCAACGTCCGCCGCCATAGCCGCTTCGACTGGAAGGGAGCTGCGCTGTTGATTACCGTCACTACGCTCACCCTGTTGCTGCTCTCGCCGGAGACCGCCCTGCCCGTCGTCTGGCTAGCGAGTGCGCTGGCGGTCTCGCTGCTGCTGTTGATCCTGATTGAGCGACGGGCTCATGATCCCATCCTGCCCGCCCATCTGGCACGGCTGCCCGGCTATCTGGTGAGCGTACTGCTGGTAATGCTCTCCCAGTTGCTGATGTTTGCGGTGCTGGTCTATCTGCCTCTGCAGATGCAGTGGCAGAAGGGGCTGAGCGCGAGCGAGAGCGGGGTGAGCATGGTGATCTTCATGATCTGCATCACCGCCGGGGCCTTTGTCGGCGGCAAGCTGATTGGCCGTACCGGTCACTACAAGAGCTTTGTGGCGGTGGGTTTTGCGCTGGCGGCGGTGGCGCTCTGGCAGATCCACTTCGATGCCTGGGTCAAGCTGGCCCTCGGGTTTGCCGGTATTGGTCTGGGTCTGGTGCTGCCCGCCCTCTCGGTGGTGGTGCAAAATGCCCTGCCACGGGAAGATCGCGGCATCGGCATGTCGCTGTTCAACTTCGGCCGTGAGCTGGGGGGCGCAGTCGGCGTGGCCATCTGTTCCATGCTGTTCAATGCCCAGCTGCCTGCTGGCAGTGCCGGTCAGCTCAGCACCTTGAGCCCGCAGCTGCTGGCTCCCGGCTTCAGTGCCACCTATATCGGAATGGCGATCATCGCCACCTTTGCACTGCTGCTGACCCTGCTGGCGTTAAAGCGCCACGAGCTGGCTACTATCAGCGCCTGATCAACCGTGTAACCATACCGCGCATTGGTAAGGGGCAAACCGCGGTTCAGGCTGAGTGGGGTAGTTACTGATCAGCAGGGTAGCGCCTTGTTCTACCTGTTCAAAGTGCGGCATCGGCAAGGGGTTGGCGGTGAGATTGGCGAGCAGCAGCAGGGTATGTTGTGCTCCGCTGGCCGGATCCTGCCAGTGGCGGCGATAGCTGATGCGCTCGGGGTCGTCACCATCCAGCAGCTCGAAGTTGCCGTGGCGAATGACCGGGTGAGCCTTGCGCAGGGCGATGAGCTGGCGATAGCAGTGAAACGGCGAGTCGGGGCGGGCCAGCTGCTCTTGAGCATTTATCTCGACGTGGTTGGCGTTGAGAGCAATCCAGGGCGCGGCCGTGCTGAATCCGGCGTGGGGGCCAGCGTCCCACTGCATCGGGGTACGGGCGTTATCGCGGCCGATGGCATCGAGCCGCCGACTCAGCTCGGCAGGATCCAGCCCTGACTGGCTGGCGCGGTAGTTGATCGCCTCCACGTCGCGCAGCTCGTCGGCCTGCCAGTGGCGGTTGGTCATGGCCAGTTCCTCCCCCTGATAGATGAAGGGGGTGCCCTGCATCATGTGCAGCACCATGGCCCACAGCTTGGCGCTGGTTTCACGCCACTCGGGCCTGTCATCGCCAAAGCGGGAGACGGCGCGGGGCAGATCGTGGTTGTTCAGAAACAGGCTGTTCCAGCCACGCCCGTGTAGCCCTTGCTGGTGGCGGGCCATGGCCCGTTTGAAGGCAAGGGGAGCAAAGTGGGAGGACCACTTGTCACTGCCCAGCCCCAGATGTTCGAAGTTGAACACCATGCTGAACTCGCTGCCATCGGGGTGGGAATAGCGCTGCATATGGGCGAGATCGGCCCCCCAGGTCTCCCCCACCGTGATGATCCCCTTGCCACCGAAGCTCGCAGCATTGAGCTCGCGGATATAGTCGTGCAGGCGCGGGCCATTGCTCATGGCAAGCCGGTCCCACTCCTTGCTCACCATGTCGATCACATCGAAGCGAAACCCCTTGATCCCCTTAGCCAGCCAGAAGTTGATCACCGCCGCCATCTCGGCCCGCACCGCCGGGTTGTCCCAGTCCAGATCGGCCTGACTCGCATCGAAGTTGTGCAGGTAGTAGCGATCAAGCGCTGGCACATATTCCCAGCCGCTACCGCCAAAAATCGAGGTGATAGGGTGAGCGTCAACGAAGGCCTGGTCGCGAAACACGTAATAGTCCTGATAGTGAGGATCCCCCGCCAGCGCCTGCACAAACCACTCATGCTCGGTGGAGGTATGGTTGGCGACGATATCCATCATAAGGCCGATACCACGGGCGGCGGCCTCGCTGATCAGCTGTTCCATCTCGGCCAGAGTGCCAAAGGCGGGGTCGATGGCGCGGTAGTCCGCCACGTCGTAGCCGTTGTCCCGCTTGGGGGAGCGATAGATGGGGGTGAGCCACAGCATATCGACACCCAGCTGTGCCAGATAGTCGAGGCGCTGGCGGATGCCGTTGATATCGCCCATGCCGTCGCCATCGCTGTCCTGAAAACTCATGGGGTAGATCTGGTAGATGACGCAGCTATCGAGGTCGATGGCGGGAGTGTGGAGAGCGTGCGGGTTCATCAGCGTGGCCGGTTGTGGAAGAGGCTTTCCATCTTACGCAGATGAGCAGAGTATCAACAGCTTCCGGCGGCCCTTGAAAAGGGTTCCATTGTTGGCTGATTGCCAAAAATGAGGGGAGGGTCACAAAGGTGCCATCCCGAGCCACGGGCGTGGTCGGGATGGCGTGCTGCTCATATGCCTTTTGGCATAACGCGTTATCGGGTGGCTCCGGCCTGCTCGGCGTTTGGCTCCTGCTGGCGCTCTGCCTTCTCCTGCTGGCGTTCCGCTTGCGCCTCCAGCTCCTTGCCGAGGAAGTAGTTCAGGAAGGTGCGGATCACCGCGATGATGGCAAGGCGGATCAGCTCCTCCTTGCTCGGCGCCACCGTGGTGGCCAGGATGTCGGCGGCCAGCTGGAACTCCAGCGCCAGGATCAGCCAGCTGCCAAAGCAGAGACGAATGCGTGGAAAGCCGGGCTGGTGATCCCGCACCCGCGCCGCCAGCCAGAGAGTTTTAAAGAGGCCAATGACCACACAGGCGATGGAGATGATCTCCAGCAGCAGCTGGAACAGCTCGACCCCGTGCATCATCCCCTCTTTCAGGCTCGCTATCTCAAACACTCGGGTCACCTCCTGATTCAAAAGAGCACACTATTAACATATTGCTCGGCAAAGGCCAAATCATAGGTGCCTGATAAGCATCGCGATCTGCTCAATAAGCTGGCGCGCCGCTGGGCTCACACCTGCCAGTTGGAAGAAGCCGTGTATAACACCCAGTTGCCGCTGACAGCTGGTTGTGACGCCAGCTTGCAGCAGTTTGCGATAGAGGGCTTCCCCCTCGTCGCGCAGCGGATCATATTCCGCAGTTACGATATGGGTCGGCGGCAATCCTGACAGGGCGGGATGGTGGAGCGGGCTGGCTTCGGGGTGAGTGGTGGGCAGCTCTCCCAGATAGGCGTGAAAACCGCTTAGCAGCATGTCGCGGGTGATGAGGTAGTCATCACCCAGCAGGCGATAGCTGTCACTTTCGCCCACAGCATCGAGCATTGGGTAGATGAGCAGCTGGGCGGCTGGCAAGGGGGCGCCTTGCTCCTTGAGCCGCAAGGTAGTGATCAGGGCGAGGTAGCCACCAGCGCTGTCACCAGCAAGGACAATCCGTGCTGGATCGCCATGCCATTTCTCCACATCTGCCATGATGGCGAGCGTGGCGGCCAGTGCATCGTCGTGGGCGGCAGGATAGGTGTGTTCAGGTGCAAGGCGGGTATGTACCGCAAACACCAGTGCCTCGGCGCGATTGCACAGCATCCGCATCTGTCGGTCGTGGGTGTCAAACTCGCCGCTGACAAAACAGCCGCCATGAAAGTAGATCAGGACTGGATGGCTTGCACTTGAGGTTGGCGCAGGTTGATAGAGGCGAACGGAATAATGGCCGTTTTGCCACTCTTCGACAGAGCCAACCTCTTCCCGTTCACCACCCAATATGGCTGAAGCAAGATAACCTTCACGCCGCTCTTGCCAGCTCAGGCTGCTCGCTTTGGGGCGGCCTGCTGCAATGAAATCTGCCACCATGGCCGCAATGGCCGGTTCAAGTTGTGTTTCCATAACGCACCAATGACTGTATATAAAAACAGTTATTTTGCGCTTTTAGCCAGAGAGCGCAACCGGCGTTAGCTGAGGCAGCTCACAAAATCAGGCTTCAATCAGCTGGAATTCAATTACATAGAGCGGCGGCAGATCGGGGTAGATATCGCGGATCACATCTTTCAGCTCGGGGAGGGTCATGTTCTCCTGACGGGCGTGCTCATCGCTCAGTCCATCAAAGGCGACCGCCTTGACCGAGAGTACCTCAATGGTGCCAAAGGGCTGGTGCTCCGGATTGGTGAACAGGGCCAGCCGCTGGCCGGGTTGCCAATTGGCCTCGCTCTCGTCGCGGATGGTGATGGTCTTGCGGCCCGCCTGAATGTCGGCAACGAAGCGGCTGAAGAAGGTGAATTCGGGATAGGAATGGGCAGACATGGTGACTCCTGACTGGGTGAATCGAAATGGGGTGAATGGAAATCAAAGGTCGAGATAGGTGCGCAGCCTGGCCAGATCGGCGATGGCGGGCCCCTCGGCCCCTTCGCAGACGATCCCCTGCTCGATCAGCTCCTTGAGGGCGCGGCGGTAGACTCGCTCGGTGGTGCCGAAGCGCGCCGCCTCGTGAGCCCGCTTGCGTGACCCCAGCATGGGGGTGCGCTGGCGTTCGCGCCACAGCTCATAGGCAATGTTGTAGGCGATGGGGTGGAGCAGGCGGCTGGTGGTGATCTCCAGGGTATCGAGGTAGTCGCTGGCGAGCGCGGCGGCAAAGAACAGGGTCAGATCCGGCTCAGCCAGTAGCCGCTGGGCCAGCTTGTGGGCACAGATGACCCGGGCATCGAGCTCGGTCTCGGCCACCACGTTCCACTGCACCGGGGTGGCGCTGAAGAACTCCATCTCGCCGAAGATCTGGCTGTGGCAGGCTATTTCGCCGAGTTGGAAGCTGCGGCCCGAGTGCACCGTGCTGTTGAGGGAGACCCGGCCACGTTCGACCAGATAGAGCTGCTCGCTCTGCTCCCCCTGTCGCATGATCAATTCGCCCGGCAGGTAGCGGCGCAGAAACAGGGTGCAGGCGTCGAGCGCCGCGGCAAAGCGGGGTTCAAGCTGCTGGAGTTCGGCGTGAAAACGGCCGAGGGGGTAGGGCTGTTGCTGCATGACTTGCCTGTCGCACCGGATGACGAGGGCCATGAGGCTAGCAAGAGTACGGGCCGGATACCAGCCCGCACGGTAGCGGATGTGCCGCAGTTAACGGTTTGCGGTTTATTGCGCCAACGCGTGGAGGGCGGCTGCGATGGCGTGTTGCTCACCGGCCATCATCGCCTGTTCGGCGCTGGCGTAATCCGCCACCCCTTGCTGCACATCCTGTTCGAACAACACCACGTTGCAGAGCACGGCGGCGACCCGCACCTTGCGCAGGCGCCCCACGGTCAGCAGGGAGGCGGTCTCCATATCGGCGCCGAGCACGCCACGGGCATGCCAGTAGCGGCACACCTCCTGCTCGTCATCCCGATAGAAGCTGTCGTGGGAGCGTACCAGCCCGTGCCAGTAAGGCTGGCTCCCAGTGGCCACATGGTTGAGCAGGGCCGCTTGCAGCCAGATATCGGCGCAGGCGGGGTACTCGGCGGGCAGATAGGCCTGTGAGGCCCCCTCATTGCGCACAGCCCCTTCCACCACGATAAGGTCGCCCAGTCCGATGTCGTGTTGCAAGGCACCAGCGGAGCCGACCCGGATCAGCGAGCGGGCGCCGGCTTGCACCAGCTCCTCCAGCGCTATGATGGCGGACGCGCCGCCGATGCCGGTGCTGCAGACCGTGATGGGCAGCCCCTGATAGCGGCCGTTGATGAGGCGAAACTCCCGGTTTTGCCCCAGCACTTCACACTGTTCAAGCTGGTTGGCGATGCGATCGACCCGGGCAGGGTCGCCGCACAGCACCACCCGCTCGGCAATCTGGTCGGGGCGGCACTGCAGATGGGGTAACAGAGTCATGGCTTACAGACCTTGTGGTTGGCGCTTGGCGGCAATCACCCAGAGGCGGGTGCCGTTGGCGGCGATAAACAGCAGGATCAGGTACTCCAGCGACATGGCGTAGACGCCCTGCACGGCATAGACACCGATGCTGATGATGTTGATTACGACCCAGAGGATCCAGTTTTCCACGTATTTGCGGGTCATCAGGATCTGGGCGACCACCGAGAGCACCGTCATGCTGGCATCCCAGAACGGGAAGGCATCGGGGGAGGGCTCGGGGGTGGCCAGGTTGGCACCAAACAGGTTGAGCAGGGAGACAGAGGTTCGCGCCAGGGTGGCGAAGACCGGGTCGATATAGCGGGTCAACAGGGCGATGGCCAGCACACTCACGGCGGCGGTCACCATCAGTTTGGATTTGCTGAGCCAGCGGATCTGCAGGGTATCCCCCTGATCGTTGGCCGGGCGGGTCCAGGCGTACCAGCCATAGACGTTGGCGCAGAAGAAGAACAGCTGCAGCATCAACAGCCCGTAGAGCTGGATCTGGAAGAAGATGATGGCAAACAGGCTGACGTTGATCAGGCCAAACAGGTAGTTGATGGTCTTCTCCTGACTGGCGAACCAGATGCAGGCCAGCCCGAACAGGGTGCCGATGGCTTCAATCCATGACATGGCATAGCCGCCACCCAGCGGGATGGTCACCAGGGTGTTATTGATGCTGAACAGCTCGAATATGCTCATTTTCTGATCCTTAGGCATGAGGGTAAGTATGCGAGGGCGCCATTCTAAGGGGTGAGGGGGAGGAGGGGCAGGACTTTTGTCCGCCCCGGGCTTGGCCCATATCAAAGAAATCGCCGCTGGTGCCCGGTTATTCCAGCACTGATGGGTTATGGTGCCCCCGCTGGCCGGAATTTATTGATATGTAGCAAGATGATAGCGCCGTGGCTGTGGTTTGATAGAGTCCACTCTCCGGGAGGAGAATCACGTGATAAAAGGAGGTTGCATTGAATTCCGAGCTTGTCTGGGTGCTCTGTCTGCTGGCTGGTGCCATCTATCTCTTCATGACCAACAAGGTGCGCATGGACGTGGTGGCCCTGGGGGTGGTCATCCTGTTTGTGCTGAGCGGCACCCTCACCCTGCCGGAGGCGCTGGCGGGCTTTAGCGATCCCAACGTCATTCTGATTGCCGCCCTGTTCGTGGTGGGGGAGGGACTGGTGCGCACCGGTATCGCTTATCAGGTGGGGGATGCGCTGGTGAAGGTGGCGGGCAGCAGCGAGACCAAGCTGCTGGTGCTGCTGATGGTGGCGGTGGCGAGTCTGGGGGCGGTGATGAGCAGCACCGGGGTGGTGGCCATCTTTATCCCGGTAGTGTTGAGCGTGGCGAACCGGATGGGGATCCCCGCCGGTCGTCTGATGATGCCCCTCGGTTTTGCCGGACTTATCAGCGGCATGATGACGCTGGTGGCCACGCCCCCCAACATGGTGGTCAACAGCGAACTGATGCGCCACGGCATTCACGGCTTCGGCTTCTTCGGTTTCACCCCCATGGGGGGGCTGATCCTGGGGATGGGCATTCTCTACATGCTGCTGGTGCGCGGCTCTTTGGTGGGCGAGGGAGAAGAGGGTAAGGGCAAGCCGACCGGGCGCCGCACTCTGCGCGATCTGATCCGTGACTACCGGCTGGCCGGTCGGGCCCGCCGTCTGGCGCTGCGGCCGGATTCCCCACTGATTGGTCACACCCTGGATGAGCTGCAACTGCGTGCCCGCTATGGTGCCCACGTCATCGGGGTGGAGCGTTGGCGCAAGTTCCGCCGGGTGATGGTGCCGGTGTCGGGGATCAGTGAATTTCAGGCCAAGGATGTGCTGCTGATCGACATGTCCGATCCCGAAGTGGATGTGCGGGCGTTTTGCAGCGAGGCGCGGCTCGAACCCATGATCCTGCGCGGGGAATACTTCTCCGATCAGGCGCGGGAGGTGGGGATGGCCGAGGTGTCGCTGATCCCCGAGTCCAAGCTGCTGGGTAAAAGCGTGCGTGAGGTGACCTTCCGCTCCAGCTATGGCCTGAGCGTGGTGGGGCTGCGTCGCGACGGCGAGGCGCTGGCAGGCAAGCTGGTGGACGAGCCGCTGCAGATGGGGGACACCTTGCTGGTGGTGGGCAACTGGAGCCATATCCGGCTGCTGCAGACCCACAGCCGCGACTTTCTGCTGATGGGCTTGCCTGCCGAGGTGGACGAGATGGCCCCCGCCCGCAGTCAGGCCATTCACGCCCTCTTCTGTCTTGGAGTGATGATCCTGCTGATGGTGACCGATCCGGTGCCCAACGTGATTGCCGCGCTGATCGCCTGTCTGCTGATGGGCAAGTTTCGCTGCATCGACATGGAGAGCGCCTACAAGTCGATCCACTGGCCGACCCTGATCCTGATTGTCGGCATGCTCCCCTTTGCGCTGGCGTTGCAAAAAACTGGCGGGGTGGATCTGATCGTCAGCGGTCTGATGAATGCGGTGGGGGAGATGGGGCCAAGGGTAATGCTGGCCAGTCTGTTTGCGCTCTGTGCGGTGATCGGGCTCTTTATCTCCAACACCGCCACTGCGGTACTGATGGCGCCCATTGCGCTGGGTACGGCGCAGCAGATGGGGGTATCGCCCTATCCGTTTGCCATGACCATTGCTATTGCTGCGTCTGCAGCCTTTATGACGCCGGTCTCCTCACCGGTGAATACCCTAGTGTTGGGGCCTGGCAACTACCAGTTCGCCGACTTTATCCGTATCGGGGTGCCGTTTACCCTGTTGGTGATGGCGGTCAGCGTGGTGGCGATCCCCTGGTTCTTCCCGTTCTGATAACCGGGATGATGAATGTGTGTACCAGCGGCCTGCGGGCCGCTTTTTTGTGGCCGGGAGACGAGAGTGGCAAGGCGTGATCGGAATCAGTGAAGAGGGGTGAGAACGTGAATTAACGTGGAGATGGATTCATAGAGGAGTGAGAGAAAAACTGGGGAGATACAAATTTCAGATACAAAAAAACCAGCGTGAGCTGGTCTGTTTGGTACTGCTATTAATGGTGCGGAAGGAGAGACTCGAACTCTCACGCCTAGGGCGCCAGAACCTAAATCTGGTGCGTCTACCAATTTCGCCACTTCCGCAATATTAATGGTGGCTATGACGGGATTCGAACCTGTGACCCCCGCATTATGAGTGCGATGCTCTAACCAACTGAGCTACATAGCCGTTTGTTATCGACCACAAACGTGGAAGAGAACAGAAAAATGGCTGGGGTACTAGGATTCGAACCTAGGGATGGCGAGATCAAAACCCGCTGCCTTACCGCTTGGCGATACCCCAACT
>NZ_JAPDBM010000036.1:44945-49744 GCF_027705265.1 Aeromonas sp. QDB11
ATGGCTGGGGTACTAGGATTCGAACCTAGGGATGGCGAGATCAAAACCCGCTGCCTTACCGCTTGGCGATACCCCAACTAGAGATGGTGGCTATGACGGGATTCGAACCTGTGACCCCCGCATTATGAGTGCGATGCTCTAACCAACTGAGCTACATAGCCAACCTTGCTTCCGATGAGTCGTTGCCTCGTCACCGTGCGGGCCGAATTATGCGTATCTGGCTCTGGGGCGTCAACCCTTTTTTTGCCAGAAAAACGCAATTTGAGTGCGTTTGACCAGTTATTGGCCTCTGTTGCGCAAAAGCCCAACAATCTGGTTTTTTTTAAGACATTGCCATCATTGCCCAAGCAATGACAGATAAAAAACAGGCCAGCAAATGCTGGCCTGTCATGGGATTAGACGTTGAACAGGAAGTTGGCCTTTAGTGAGTCTCACTGAGTGTCATGAAGGCTCACTTTTAAATTTAAGCTCTTTATTATCAATGTATTAAATGTTTTTTTGTCTCACGACGTTTCAGGTGGAATCACTGGTAGCCAGGTATTTTGTGTACGCAGTTGTGTACTCGAAATGCTATTGTGTACACAGCTTGAACAAAGGGGGCTAGGGTGGCGCTTAAGACAGATCGGGAAATCGCCAGTTTGAAGGCGGAGGATGGCCAACGGCAGGTGGTTGCTGTTGCTAGTGGGGCTGGTGGTGGGTTGTGTATCGAGGTTCGCAGTGGTGGGCGCTCTAAAACATGGCTTTACCGTTATCGTATCAATAATAAAGCCCGAAAATTCACATTGGGCTCTTACCCAGCAATGAGCTTGGCAACTGCACGGGTTGAGCACGGTAAGGCTGTGGCTTTGGTTAAGGCAGGAGAAGATCCTGCTGCTGTTGCCAAAGCATCCAAAGTGAAGCGGTCTGCCATGCCGATATTTGATGCGTTTTTTGAAGAGTGGTTGGAGTGGAAGCAAGTTGCCAAGCCTGCCCGAGCATCTACCGTTGAAGCCTACCGTCATACTCACCGACTATATATAAGCAAAGCCATTGGTAGTCTGTTACTGAAAGATGTGACGCGAGCAGTGTTGTTTGCTCACTTATCTAAGGTGCGAGGGCGCAGTATACAGGCTGCGCGAAAGGCACTGACTATCTGTGCTCAGATGCTCGACCATGCGGTAAATCTAGATCTGATAGAGTTGAATCCTGCTAGAACCATTAAGCCATCAACAATTGGGGCTGAGGCACCACCTCCTCGTCAACGCTGGCTTTGTCGTGAAGAGATTGCAGTTTTTTGGCTTGGGTTAAATGAGGGAGGCTATCATCCGGCACAGGTTAACTGCTTGCGCTTGATCTTGTTGACAGGGGCGCGACGTGGGGAGGCGACATCCATGACGTGGGATCAGATTATTGGCAATAAGTGGGTCATACCAGCCAGTAATGCTAAGAATGGCAAAGAGCATACAATAACTCTTCATCCATTGGCTCTTGATGTGATCGCCTCTCAGAGAGCTATCAGCAGAGGTAGTGCTTGGGTCTTCGAAGCCATTCGTGAACATGATGCGGGGCAAGGCCATATTGATGGAAATGCCTTACGCTGGGTACTTAATAAAGTGAGAGCACTCACTATGCCACAAAGTGAGGTATTTACCGTTCACGATTTACGCCGTACTTTTGCCAGTTGTTGTTCTGAATATTTAGATGCAAATGAAAGTGTTATTGAACTGGCACTTAATCATAGCAAACGTGATCGTCTTGTTGCCACCTACCAAGCAGGTAAAAGGGCAGAACAGGTAGCTAGATTGTTTGAGCTGTGGGGGGACTTTGTCTTTACTTTAATAAAGCCAGCGCAACACAAGCCAGTTAACGTTATTTCAGTTGATTTTCGAAGTCGTAATTAATAGCTGCGAGTTAAGCGTCTGCGACATGTTATATTGATGATTTTGACTCTTATTCTTGATAGCAATTTTATTGGATCGCTTGAATTTTTATTGTCAGGCTATTTTTTAGTTAGATGCATTCAATCCACACGTTTCCCCGGGGGATGACCCCTGATGAGACAAAGAAGGCGGACTAGCGTCCGCCTTCTTTTATTTTGTCATATTCTTCTCGAATCAGTCTTGTGACTATCTCATTTTTTCTTCTATCTGTATTTTCACAGATAAAATCTAGTTTTTTAATAATATCTTCAGATAGCACAATGCTTACTGCCTTTTTGCCATTATTTTTATCACGATAAGCTTTTTGTGACCAAGCTGATTTCATTTTTGATATTAGTAGTTCTCTTTTATCCGGATCGTCGTTCAGCAGATCGAACGTCGTAACAATTCCGTTTAAGTAGTTGTCTGGTTGGTTGTTATTGATAAACCATATAGGGTGACTGTCTTTAAATAAATAATTCCATGCCCATTGTTGATTGTTTTTATTTGCCCAGTTGAAAATGTCATTTTTGTCTGTGCTATGCATCCATTTCAATTTAAGTTGGGCCAGTAGTCTTTTTTTTTGTAAGACATTGAAATTAACTAAATCAAAAAAATCAATGATGCTTTCTTTTCTTGCTTTATTATCTTTCGGTAGTGACTCTATGTTCACTATTTCTTCGTAAAAATATTGCCCGCCTAAAGACTGCGCTTTTGTATTAAGTATGTCGCTTCTGTTTAATGATGCCGTGCCTTGCACATTTCTAAATGATGATTTGTTTAATAATCTAATATAAGACCAAACATAGATACACAGCCTGTTATTTTTAGTGTCGATCCAATCAAACAGAGAAATGTCTATACACTCATTACTAACCCAATTAATAACCCGCGCCTCGTCAATGTCGCTGTCTTGAGCTAAACCAAGACTATTGAATGAGCGTCTATTTAAAATATGTTGTTTGTCTTTATTAATAATCTCCAAGAAAATAGATTTCGCGCTTATTGGATTAATATTAATGGGTAAGCCAAGAAAATTGGATATAAATCTAATCCCTCTCTGATTTAAATTAATTGAATCTACGATCTCTGGCATATAAACCCCCTTCACTTCAGATGCATGACTTAGTCATTTAGTGAGTTTTTTTTGATGTTTAGATGTCATTTTATGAGTGATTTATGAGTGTTTTTCAATCACTTTTTGTCGATAATTTGCTTTACCTCACGTAATTTAGTGTGTGCAGATGCTTAGTACATCGGGCCTCGCTCACCTAAGCTGTGATAGAGGTTGTTGTTAGATTTTTCCCGGCATTTAGTGAGGATGCCATTTTAAATACCATGATCTCTAGCTGGGTCAATTTAACGTGGAAGTTGGATTGAGGTGATTATCCAGTCTTACAACTTGTTAGCTGCGGCGCAGAATCGTAAGAAGATCGCTTGTTCTTTCTCTTGTTACATGCCTCAGTTTCTACTTCATTCTGAAGAGCATTACTTACTTTTTTACACGAGCGCCACGTCCTATGGATGATAAAAGGAGCTCATAATGAAACTACTTAAATTGAAAGATGTCATGGCAATGACATCACTCTCTAAGGCATCTGTTTACCGTCAGATGAATGACGGTAAATTTCCAGCATCAGTCAAGATCGGCCCAAGATCTGTTGCTTGGGTTAGCTCTGAAATAGAATCGTGGATTGAAGAGAAAATAAATCTTCGCTAGGGATAATTTCTGACGAGCTATGGATTTGAATTAGCTAGTTGTTGAGGCTACAAGTCTTGTCCTATCAGGGAACAGCGTTATTTGGTTGGTTTGACATTCAATGCTTTGGTGTCGGTAATAGTAATATATCTTTTAAGTTCAACAAGGAAATACATTTTAATTCAATAGGCTCTACATTGGAGAGTACATTGGACGTCTATGGCGATGCATGTTTGAACCACTCTAAGCAATAGCCGTCGTTTATCATGACAGTTAAACTGCTCTATTTCATATTCAAAGAAAGTGCTTATCACACCTATACACAAACTACTCTGGTGATTACACCGGTTAATTGAACGTGTTTGAAATACACTGCGGCTCTATCCGCAAAATATACCCATCATTATTTAAATCTTCAATGTCCACCAACAGTCTATTGGGAGAGTTCAAATGTCTATTTCTATAGAAAAGTATGTCCTGCTTGCTCAGCAGTTCTACAAAGATCGGAACTATAGCTTTAATGTGGATAATTTAGAGAAGATCCTCTCTGTATCGGAGAGCGCTCTTAAGCATTACTCCAGAATATTTGCCTTTCGAGTTGATCTCCGTTTTCAACAAGACCCTGCTTTTGGAATGTATTTAGCACTAAAACCTGACTCGGGCTCAAGGATAATTAAAGAGTTCTTTTCAAATCTTAAATGGCTCATTGAGTGCGATGAGTCAGAACGACGTTATGAAGGCAAGAGGGTTCATTCGACTGAGATTAGATACGTTTGGGCTAAGGAGCAAACAGCCAATGCTCCCTGTCCTCACTATCACATGATGATATTTTTGAATAGGGATGCTTACTACAAATTAGGGAGCTATGAATCTGAAAGAATGAACCTTGCCAATAAAATAAGAGTGGCGTGGCACAGCGCTGTGTATGATGAAAATATCACTCTGCAAGATTGTAAAAAAATGGGATTGGTGCATTTCCCCAAGAATGCTGAGTATCTCATTGAGCGGAATGATACCGAGTCACTCAAGAAGATGTTTGTGCGGGCAGCCTATTTGGCTAAAAACGAGACAAAGCGGCGTGGACAAGGGTACCGCTGTTTCGGGGGGAGTAACCTTTGAAGGCTTAGTAACCGTTCACCGGGACGGTGTTGACAGCACCAACTCCTCCGGGAACGGGTAGTCGGTTTTCTCGATGCAGGACC